>DAOORG010000074.1:0-10620 GCA_035389165.1 Chitinophagales bacterium | reverse complement strand
AGTCCGATAGACAGAAAACGCTGATAACCGCCAATAAAAAATTGTTTACCTAAAAAACCAAATAAGACACCTAAAACGGAATAAGCTAAAACTCTTCCTAAGTTGTATAATGAAATCAGCCAAAGTCGTTTCCACTTTCCGGCATCTGCCACGGGTAAAGCCAATGCTATGGGTCCACACATGCCAACGCAGTGAAAACTACCTAAAATTCCAATGGTAAAACCTGCTATAATAAATTGCCAGATCATGGTTACTCGACATTGAATTTTTGTTCGTGAAAATAGATTATGCCATTACTTTTCCAGCTGATTTTCAGACTGTATAATCCTTTGGTGAATTTTGATTTTGCAATCTTTTGAATGCCATTTGCATCTACCGTCAGCGCTTCCTTTAAGTCAATTTTTTCGTTGGATGGACGCAAAAAATATACGGTTCCGTCTGTAATTTTGGTTGCTGCAGATGCTGGCAATTTTATCTGCACGGCATCCGAAGTATTTTCAACTACGAGCTTTTCAGTTAATGCATTCAGGTTGTTTTTTCCGTCAATAACCGATTGATAAACGAGTTCCTTTGCATAATAATTGTCATCCTGCATTTCGTTGGTTTGTCTGGAAGCAACGTATACCATGCCTAAAATCATACCGATAAATAAGATGTATACTATTAAAATTTTATAACCCCAACTCATACTACTATTGTTTTATTATTACTTAAGATACTTATAAATTACATAAATGGTCCTAAGAAATTAGTTTTAACTGTTTGTATTTTTTTTCCGTCTCTGTACACACCTACCTGAATCTTGGTGGTTCTTTCGTGTATTTCTTTTTTATCCAGTTGAATAAAGAAAGTTTCGGTATGGATTTTTTCTCCTTTCAGGCTGATGAATTGTTTGCCGACAAGTTTAATCTCACCTTTCACGTTTTCCAGTTTAAGCTCTACCGGAAATTCCTTATTTGTTTTGTTGATGATTTTAGCATTGTATAAGTTACTCAGTTTATTATCCGGCAATTCCTGATACAACTGACCGCCTGTTCTGGTGATGTGCGCATCGACATCTTTCCTTGTTGCCATTAAAATGCTTAAGATCGTCATCAGAATGACTAATAAAACAGTATACGCTTTAATCTTTGGTGTGAAGGTTAGTTTCTTACCTTCTGCAATACCATTTTCTGATGCATAGCGAATCAGGCCTTTCGGCAATCCAACTTTATCCATCATAAAATCGCAGGCATCTATACAAGCAGTGCAATTGGTACAATCCAGCTGCGTGCCGTTTCTGATATCTATTCCTGTCGGACATACATTGACGCACTGATGACAATCAATACAGTCGCCTAATGTTCTTTCTTCGTTCTTTTTAAATTTGCCTCTTTCTTCTCCTCTTTTATAGTCATAGGCCACTAACATCGTATCTTTATCAAACATCACACCTTGCAATCTGCCGTAAGGACAAATGGTGGTACATACAATTTCACGCACAAAAGCAAATACACCGTAGAACATAAAAGTGAAAACTATGAGTCCTACAAACAAAGCAACGTGTTCTGAAATGGGTTCTTCAATAATTTTAATCACTTTGTCTTTTCCAAAGATATACATCAGGAAAGTGTTGGCAATAATAAATGAAATTGTAAAAAAGATAAGGTGCTTCAGCAATTTCTTATATACTTTTTTAAAATTCCAAGGACCGTTGTTTAGCAGTTTCTGTTCAGCGGGATTGCCTTCCACCAGCCATTCAATCGGACGAAAGACAAGTTCCATAAAAATGGTTTGCGGACAAACCCATCCGCAAAAAAGCCTGCCGTAAATAACGGTAAACAAAATAATAAAGATGATAAATGTTATCATCGCAATGGCGAAAATATAAAAATCCTGCGGCCAGAAAATCTTACTGAACAGGATGAATTTTCCTTCCAGCACATTGAACATAACAAAAGGCATTCCGTTTACCTTAATAAACGGAATACCAAAAAATACGAGCAAATAAAATGCTGCTAATATGTTGCGGTAGTTGTAAAACTTACCGTGAGGTTTTAAGGCATATACCCAATTTCTTGCGCCTTTGTCAGTTACCGTACTTACTCTGTCTCTGTAGGATTCTGCGTGCTGTAATTCATCTAAGTCCATTGTTTCTAATTTATTTTGCTTTTGTAGAATCAGTAACTGTTGCTACCGCTTCTTCTACATAAAGTTCTCCTTGTTTTTCTTTTGCACCCGGAGGATTTGTTCCTTTTAGTGATTCGACATAACTGGATAACTGTGCGATTTGTGTTGGTGAGAAATCATCTTTCCATGATTTCATTCCTTTTTCTACCCAACCGTATTTTATACTTTTGAAAACGTCTTTAATTGAACCGCCGTGAATCCAATAATTATCCGTCATGTTTGGACCAACGCCACCTTGTCCTTTGTCACCGTGACAAGCGACACAATTCATATCGTATAATTTTTTACCGGCTGCAATTCCTGTTGCATCCAACATAGCAACCGAGTTTTCATCTACTTTATTACCTTCCAGTTTCAATAAAGAATCCTGTAAAATCTGTGCATCCTTCATTTCTATTGCCAATTCCTGTTCTTGAGTTAACGCGGATTCTGCAATATGAAATCTGTACAGATAAACGGCAGCAAACAAGATGGTAGCGGCAAAACCGGCAATAAACCAAGGTGGTGTAATATTATCCAATTCTCGGATGCCGTCATAGTAGTGACCGGTATCCATATTGTCTTCTTCTTCCAACGGTTTAAACTGGTTGATTTTTTCCCAGAATGTTTTGTCTTCCCCTTTGGCTACTTTTTCTTTTTTCAATTGCTCAATACCAGTTAAAAATCTCAATGCTTTAATAAAGAAAAGTATAACGGCAACTTCCACAATAATGATTGTTATAAATCCATAGAAATAGATATTGGCTGTGGTGGTGGCGCTGCTTGCGGCTGTTTGTGCTGCTGTTGCTGCTGCATCCTGACCAAATACATACTGAGACAACAACATCAATCCAAGTAAAACACTTACCTGTTTTGCTGCTGTTGCAGCTGTTTTTTGTTTGTTGGATTTATATAATTCAATGGCTCCATTAACAGTACCTGCCATTACAATAATAATAAACAACAAAACCAATGCTATACAACACAATATTGTATTTACCGGAATTGAAGCTCCTGCTGCAGGTGCTGTTGCAGCAGCAGCCTGAGAAAAACTATTGGTGATAAATATGGTATTCATCAGCGCAAAAAGAAGTAATTTGATTTTATATTTTAGTCTCATAACATTTAATTTTTAGTCAATAGAATCTTTTTCCAATGGCATATTTTTCATATGGTCGATTAAGCCGTTATCTGCACGGATTACCCAAAGAGCAACCAACACAAAGAACACGACAAACAACAATAGTGAAGTCATAGGATAAATACTTATTCCTGTGATGCCTTCTAAATAATTTATAAACTTCATACTCTTAATTTTAATTGTTTAAACAATCAGGAAGTTATTCTTCTTATTTGTCTGTTGTTTTAGGTTCTGCTTTAATATCTTTTCCCATACGTTGCAAATAAGCAATCAATGCAATTATTTCTTTTTTGCTGCTGATTTCAATCTTATCTGTTTTTAAGGTTGCCGCAATTTTATCTGCCTGCGCCATCAAATCTTCATTTGCTTTAGCTTCGTATCCTTCTTCATATGGCACACCTAACATGCGCATTGCATGTATTTTAGAGTTGGTAGATGCTACGTCAATATCTCTTCTAAATAACCAGGGATATCTTGGCATTACGGAACCAGGCGCCATAGAGGTAGGCTCTAACATATGATTAAAGTGCCAGCTATCCGGATATTTTCCGCCAATGCGAGCCAAATCCGGACCGGTACGCTTACTTCCCCATTGGAATGGATGGTCGTATACAAACTCACCAGCTTTGGAGTATTCACCATAACGCATCACTTCATATCTGAATGGACGTATCATTTGTGAGTGACAGGTATAGCAACCTTCACGAACATAAATATCTCTTCCCTGTAATTCTAAAGGAGTGTAAGGTTTAACGCTCGCGATAGTTGGAATATTAGATTTAATCATGAATGTTGGAATTAATTCGAAAATACCACCCAATGCAACTACCAGTAAACTCATCACCAATAATAAGATTGGTTTTCTTTCTATCACACTGTGCCAAAATCTTTTTCCTGTTGGAGCATACGTTTTAGCTAATGGAGCAGCTTCAGCTTCTTCACTTTCCACAAATGAGCCTTTACTCACTGTTTTAACTAAGTTGTAAACCATTAATAAAGTTCCTAATAAAAAGATAGTACCACCTACAGCTCTCATGATATAGAAAGGAACAGTTGTTTGTACGATATCAATAAATTGATATTGCAATTGACCTTCCGGTGTGAATGCTTTAAACATGAAGTATGAACGGAATGCAGCCCAATACATCGGAATTGCATACAGAATAATACCAAATGTTCCAATCCAGAAGTGTGCGCTTGCCAGTTTTTTAGAGAATAGCTCCGTTTTGAACATTCTTGGTATTAACCAATACAACATACCGAATGTTAAAAATCCGTTCCAACCTAAAGCACCAATGTGTACGTGTGCTACTGTCCAGTCACTATAGTGTGATATTGCATTTACATTTTTCAATGATAACATTGGGCCTTCAAATGTTGACATACCATATGCGGTAACACCCACAACAAAGAATTTCAGAATAGGATCTTCCCTAACTTTATCCCATGCACCTCTTAATGTAAATAATCCATTCAACATACCACCCCAGCTAGGTAGCAACAACATGATAGAGAAAGCAGTACCTAAAGACTGTGCCCATTGTGGTAAAGCAGTGTATAATAAATGGTGAGGACCAGCCCAGATATATAAAAATATAAGTGACCAGAAGTGAACGATACTTAAACGATAAGAATATACCGGACGATTAGCAGCTTTTGGAACGAAGTAATACATCAATCCCAAATATGGTGTTGTTAAGAAAAATGCCACGGCATTGTGTCCGTACCACCATTGTACTAATGCATCCTGCACACCTGCGTAAACCGGATAACTTTTCATGAAAGAAACAGGCAATTCCATTGAATTTACGATGTGCAACATAGCAACCGTCACCCAGGAAGCAATAAAGAACCAGATAGCCACATATAAGTGTCTTTCCCGTCTGGTTAGGATGGTTCCGAACATATTGATACCAAATACTACCCAAACCAAGGTAATAGCAATATCAATTGGCCATTCTAATTCTGCATATTCTTTTCCTGTAGTATAACCTGCCAGTAAAGTAATTGCTGCAGCAACAATAATGAGTTGCCAGCCCCAAAAATGAATATTACCCAATACTTTGCTGAACATTTTTGTTTTCAGTAATCGAGGCAATGAGTAGTAAATAGCTGTAAAAATCCCATTTCCAACAAAGGCAAAAATTACTGCATTCGTATGAACAGGACGAACACGACCAAAAGTCGTGGCTGCCATATCTAAATTCAGAAAAGGAAATGCCAGTTGAAATGCGATTAAAACACCTGCAAGCATACCGACGACGCCCCATAAAATGGTAGCGTATGCGAAATATTTCGGTAAGCGGTTGTCGTAAGAAAATCTTTCTAATTCCATATTAATTACTTGATTGGTTTATCTTTTATAGTGTCATCGAATAAAATACGATGTGCCGGTGAGTATTCATCATCATATTGTCCGTCTTTCACGCTCCATAAAAAGGCGATTAAAAATCCTCCGGCGATGATCAGACTTCCAACTAACATTACTATGATTACACTCATTTTTTACTTTTAATCTTCGGTTTCAAAGGTATCTAATATTCTACTACCAATTGGATGACAGCGGTCAATATTAAATATGACTTTTATCATGTTTTATTTAACCCATTTTTCAATGCAGCCAACTCGCTCATTCCATATGTTACCAAAACAATACTTATTGAACTGCATGGCATTAAAATAGCTGCAATTAAAGGTGATAATGTGCCCTGCACGGCAAAATATAAGCCTATTACATTATATAAAATGGATAACACAAAACTCAAGAGTATAATTTGTTTACCGGATTTTGCAAACTCGATAAATTTATCCAGATTTGAGAATTGTGTGGCATCCAAAATACCATCACAGGCAGGACTGAAATTATTAGAATTTTCAGTTATTGCAATTCCGACATTACTTTGTTTTAATGCACCGGCATCGTTGAGGCCATCTCCGATCATCATCACATTTTTCTTTTTTACCTGCTGAAGATGCTGTACATAACTTAATTTGTCGTCCGGTTTCTGGTGAAATAGTATATCAGCATCTTTTCCTAAAATAGCCTGCAATTTGGATAGTTCTGCGTCATTATCGCCGGAAATTACAGACACAGTGAATTTATCTTTTAATGTCTGCATCAAACGATTGAATCCAAATCGGTAATTGTTTACAATTTTATATTCACCTTTCACATCGTTGTCTATCATAATATACACAACGCTGTTGCGCTGCTGCTGAGAACTTTTACCATATATAAATTCATGCGAGCCTACTTTATAGTATTTATCTTCGATCCAGCCTTCAATACCTTTTCCTTCAGTGCCTTTAAAATTTTCTACCGTTATAAGTTCTTTTTTTGCCAAAAACTCTACAATTGCTTTACTAAGCGGATGCGGCGATTGTGCCAGTAGTGATGCAATATTTAGTTGCTCTGAGTCGTTGAGTGTTTTTCCGGTGTATGATACCTTCACATTGCTTTGTTGAGTAATGGTGCCGGTTTTGTCGAATACCAGCTGGTTGATGTTAGAGATATGTTCAATTACATCCGGATGGCGAAGGTAAAATTTGTTCTTACTAAGTATTCTTAGAATATTTCCGTTGGTGAATGTTGACGATAATAATAATGCACAAGGACACGCTACAATTAAAACGGTGGTGATGGTATTCCACATTAGCCTGTTTTCACCTTGCATATACCAATAGGTTGCAGCGATTGCAGCTATACCCAATACCAGAAATGTAAAGTATTTACTCAAAACATGAATAAATGAATCTGGTATTTCTTCTTTTGTTTTAAAGACATCTCTGTTCCACAGATTGGTCAGGTAACTTTGAGAAACTTCTTTAACCACTAACAACTCGAGTGCGCCTGCCATTTGTTTTCCGCCTGCATAAATAATTTCACCGGGTTCTTTTAACACCGGTAAACTTTCACCACTTACAAAACTATAATCAATCTCTGCTTTTCCTTTTGACAGAATACAATCTACCGGAATCAACTCATTATTATAAATCTGAATGATATCACCGGATTTAATTTTATCAATTTGTGTTGGAATCGATTTCCCATCCACCACAACATTTACTGCGATTGGGAAAAATGATTTGTAATCGCGATCAAAAGAAATAGACTGATAGGTTTTATCCTGTAAAATTCTTCCAACCAGCATAAAAAATACAATTCCACTCATACTATCCAGATAGCCTGCACCTGTATGTGAGAAAATTTCATACAAACTTCTTCCGAATGTAATGGCAATGGCTAAAGCAATAGGTGCATCAATATTCAGAAATTTATGTTTCAGTCCTTTCCAGGCAATTTCAAAAAATTCTGTGGCACTGAAGAAAATTACCGGCAAAGAAAAAGCAACGATAAAATACTTAAGTACTTCTCTGATATTAGCTTCCACCACACCATCTGCCACCAGATATTCGGGAAAACTCATCATCATAATATTGGCAAAACAAAAACCGGCTATACCAACTTTATATAATCTTGTTTTATCTGTTTTTCTGATGTTTTTTGAGTCTAATTCCTGCAAGCTTATATGCGGCTCATAACCAATAGCCGTTAAGGTTTCCACCACTTTACGCAACGAAGTTTTAGCCGTATCAAATACCAGATATACTTCTTTTTTTACAAAATTAACTTTGGAGCTAATTACACCCTGATTGACACGATGCAGATTTTCTAACAACCATAAACATGAACTGCAATGCATTTGCGGCAAATAGAGCGTTAAGTGTGTTTGTTTACCATCTGTAAACTGAACTAACTTTTGTTGTATGCCTTCATCATCTAAAAATGCAAACTTATCTTCTCTTATTTTAATTTTCTGGACAACACCCGGATTATTATTTAAATCGTAATAGGTACATAAATTATTCTCACTCAGAATTTCATAAACTAACTTACAACCATCACAGCAAAAGTATTTATTTTCTAAATGTATTGAATCTGAAGTACAATTTTCACCACAATGGTAACATTTTGATTTATCAATAATTTCAACACTCATGAGAAGCAGGATTGTTTATTTTTGTCCACAAGAAATTCTCCTTGATGTACAATACATGTTGTATAGATTGTTCAAGTGCATATAACTCATTACAGCAAATTTTTAACTGATTTGACCAGCCTGGTTGCTGAACATAGTTATTCATCAATTTGCGTAACTGCATTAAGATAGTGCTTATTTTGCCGTGAATCTGATTTACCGGCTCTAAATTAATTTTCACAGTCACATTATTCTTTAAATGTGGAAACAGTAAAATACTGTCTTTGGTGAATAATTGCTTCACTTCGGTATATAATTTACGAAAAACCACATTGGCAACTTCTACAATTTCAGATTCTTCCACACAATTCAAGTTCATCAAAAAACTTTGAATGGATTCCATATCCGCTATTATTTGAGTGTAATGGCGGTCTTCGAGATAATGACATAATTCATCAGCCGAAAAATCATTGTAATTTATAATATGCAGATTATGCATTGCAGAATTTTATTCAAAAGTAATTTGAATAAAATCTTTGAATGCTGATACCTATCAATTCAAAACATGATTTTTATCATGTTTTGATGTACTCTAATTGCTAATCAAATAAATTTGCTGTTTTAATCAGTTTATTTTGATCGAGTATTTTAATTTTTTTACCGGAAAGTTCTATGATATGATCTTTGTTGAATTCTGATAACAAGCGGATCGCAGTTTCGGTAGCGGTACCTACTAAGTTGGCGATTTCTTCTCGGGTGAGTAAAACATTGACATGGTTATCCGCATCTAATCCGTATGTTTCTTTTAAGAATAAGATAGTTTCGGCAACACGTTCGCGAACCGGCTTTTGCGCTAAATGAGTTATTTTTTCTTCTGCTTTCTTCAATTCATCGGATAAAACTTTCATCATCTCAAATGAAAGTGCTGCGTCTTTTTGAAGGATGACGAGAAATATTTCTCTTGGTATGAAACATACATTGCAATCTTCCAAAGCTGTTGCTGTTGCGCTGTATCTATCTCCGGAAAGCAAGGCTTTATATCCTACAATGTCACCGGATTTTGCCATGCGTACAATCTGCTCTTTTCCTTCGTCACCCATCATGGATAATTTTACTTTTCCGGCATTAATACAATAGACACCGGAAGCGTATGAATTTTCTCTGAAAATGGTTTCTCCTTTTTTGATAACTGAGCAAATCTTCAATGCTTCAATTTCATCCATTCTATCATTTTCTGTTTTACAAAAAACAGATTTGAAACGATTGGAACAATGTTTACAATCAACGTGTTCAAAAGTAGACTTCATATTATGTAAATATACGCTCAAAAATTAACATTTTGTGATACAAATCATACTTTAAGAATACAGTTTTTGTCCACACTGAAAGCTTAATTGACAAATATCAATAATATATACAACTACTTAAAACCAGGATATCGGTTGAAAAAACTCCATTGCTTTTTCTTCTTCACTATCTTTTTCAGGAATGAAGTTGTATTTCCATTCTGCATGTGGTGGCAAGCTCATTAATATGGATTCAATACGACCATTGGTTTTGAGGCCAAAATGTGTTCCTCTGTCGTACACCAAGTTAAATTCTGCATATCTTCCTCTGCGAATAAACTGCCATTCTTTGTTTCTTTCTGTATACGTTTTATGCATGTTATTATTTACAATTTCTTTGTAAATCGGAATGAAGCTATTGCCTATTTCTTGCATAAATTCAAATAAATGTTCTTTATGTTCAGAATCCTTTGGTCTGAGGTGATCGTAAAAAATTCCGCCAACGCCGCGCATTTCATTTCTATGCCGAATGGTAAAATAGGTATCACACCAGGTTTTAAATTCTGCATAAAAAGTATCATTAAATTTATCACAGGCTGCTTTTAAGTTAGTATGTAAATGCAACGTATCCGTTATATTTGGATACGCTGGTGATACATCGATGCCTCCACCAAACCATTCGTCAATTATAGCACTTTCCGCATTTTCTGACATGCAAAAATACCGGACATTCATATGAATAATTGGTACAAAAGGATTAACCGGATGGATTACTATGGATACGCCTGTTGCATGAAAATAGTCTGCGGTTCGAGTTTCTGATTTCAGAATTTCCGGTAATTTCCCGTGCACATGAGAAAAGTTCACGCCGCCTTTTTCGAAAACAGCACCATTTTGAATTACTTTACTTAATCCGCCACCGCCTTCTTCTCGGTGCCATTGGTCATCTATAAATTTTGCCGTGCCATCTAATTCTTCTAAAGCATCACAAATCGACTGTTGAAGTTGCAATAAATATGATTTAATGGAATCTAGTGTTGTTTGCATTAATATAATAGTTTAAAAA
>DAOORG010000073.1:5399-10640 GCA_035389165.1 Chitinophagales bacterium | reverse complement strand
TCTATTGGTAATTCAAAATCTTTTGCCTCCATCATCGGATTTTTAGTTGTTTGTATGTTTGTAATTCTAAATTTACACAAATCTATTAAGCTGTTCATGTAAAATTAGTATACGGCAATTTTGAATGAGAATTCGTAAAATAAAATGTGTTTAAGTATTAAACACGTTTTAACATACTATCATGAATTTGTTCCAGTATTGTATTCAAATCATATTTGAAATCCCATTCCGGATAATGCTGCTTGAATTTTGAAACATCAGAAATATACCATATGTGATCGCCAATTCTGTTTGTTTCCACATATTGATAGTTCATTTTATTTCCGGAAATCTGTTCACATAACGTAATTCCTTCCATCATAGAGCAGTTGGAGAATCGACTGCCACCGGCATTATATGCTTCGCCTTGTTTAGGATTCTGGTAGAAATGCCAGAACATATTTACTAAATCAAAACTATGTATATTATCGCGCACTTGTTTTCCTTTATAGCCAAATATATTATATTGAGTTCCGGTAATGGCACACTTCATCAAATAGGATAAAAAACCATGAAGCATGGCACCACTGTGATTAGGTCCGGTAAGACAACCACCACGAAAAACACCGATATTCATTCCAAAATAGCGTCCGTATTCCTGACACATTATATCTGCAGCTACTTTAGATGCACCAAAAACGGAATGTTTGGTATGGTCTAGACTCATAAACTCGTCAATTCCATTTTTATAATAAGCATGAGATTCATCAATTTCCCAGCGAGTTTCCAATTCTACTAATGGTAAATAATTAGGATTGTCACCATATACCTTGTTGGTTGAAGTGAAAATAAAGACCGCTTTAGGAGCATATAAACGTGTGTATTCCAACATATTTAACGTTCCATTCGCATTTACCGTAAAATCAGTAAAAGGCTCTTTAGCTGCCCAATCGTGTGATGGTTGAGCCGCTGTATGAACTATTAACTTAATATCTTCATTGTATTCTTTGAACAGGCTTTCCAGCGAGGTATTGTCTCTAATGTCAATATTGTAATGTTTGTAGTTTTGATGTTCTTCTTCCAGTTTGTGCTTATTCCAGGAGGTTGATGCGTCTTGTCCGAAAAAATACGAACGCATATCATTATCAATTCCAACAATTAAGTCAAATTTATCAGCAAAAAATGATACAGATTCACTGCCAATTAATCCACCTGAACCGGTTACTATACAAATATTCATGTTTATAAATTTTTCGAGTGCAAAGTTACGCTTTTTTGATAAATATAATTCACCTTTGCGCCTAACTAATTATGGCATACGAAAAACCTGTTCTGAAAATTTCATTTTGCTTTAATCCTTTAAAATTAAAGGATTTCCTGAGCGCATTTGAAATATTAAAAATCACTAAGACAAAAGCGGAAACAAAATATACCTATGAGAAAATTACGACCGATGTGATTCAACTGTTCAGAAGGTCATTTCCAATTGAAGTGAACACAGTTCTGGATAACTTTACCTATGAAAGCCTGAAATTTCAAGCTTCAGAACATACGAAGTTTTTTAAGAAACAAAAATCCGGCGCTTCTTTGGAACAATATCTGTCAAAAGCAATGAATCGTGATTTGCAGAAATATTTTATTGAATTAGCAAACGTGCAGGACAGCATTGCCATTTATCATAAAACGATTAATTCTAAAACAAATAATTTACTAACTGCACCCTGCAAGTTTTCTGATATCAAACCAAAAATCTGGTTTGAAGTAATTAAACTTATTGATGGAAGCCTTTCTGTTTTGTGTTGGGTGAATATCGAAGACAAGGAAGTAGAATTATCTCATTTTAACCGGAATAATTTCTTGTTGGAATATGGAAATGTTTATTATTTTTTGTCTGCTGCTGATGCTCAAATTTTAGATTGGCTGCAAGAAACAAAACCGGAACGTTACGGTAAAAATCCGGCACAATTTACTTCTCATATTATTAAGCAGTTGGAATTAAAATACCTGGTGAAGAAAGAAGGTGTTTTTGAAAAGAAAGTGATAGAAGTTGAACCGGTCAATTGTATTTTGTTAAGTGAAATTAATAGTGGTTCTTTTCTGATGCTCACACCACAATGGAAATATGAAGATGTATTACTGGAAGGTGAGTTTAAAGATGAACATGAAATTACGATTGCCGGTGAATTGTATTGCATTAAGCGAAGTAAAGAAAAAGAAGAAGAATTTGTAAATACTATTAAAGGTTTACATCCAAATTTTACAAAACAATTCAGTGGTTATTTTTATCTTCCTTTTGAGGAAGCCAAAAAGAAAAATTGGTTTTTAAAGACCTATCATAAATTACTGGATGAGAATGTTGAACTGATAGGAATGGATATGCTGCGGCATTTCAGGTATTCGCAGCATGCGGTAAAAACCGATTTGTTGAATATAAAAACTACAGATTTTCTGATTGAAGCAGATATAGAAATTAGTTTTGGCGATGAGAAAGTGAACCCGAACGAAATCCAAAAGATTCTATACAATAACCAGAAAAATATACTGCTGAAAGATAACAGCATCGGTGTTTTAGATGATGAATGGATTACCAATTACAGTGCCGTTATCAAACATAGTAAAATAGAAAAAGGCAGGATTTCTTTTCCGCAATGGCTGCTCATCAGTGCCAGAGAAATTGCACAGTTGCAGGAACTGAAACTGGTGATAGATGTAAACTGGTGGCAAAAGTGGCAACAATGGCAAGATGTCAATCAAACAGTATATGAAGTGCCGAAAATAGTGCAGGCAACACTGCGTCCTTATCAGCAAAAAGGATATGAATGGATGAAATTGCTTTCGGAAATCCATGCAGGTGTTTGTCTGGCTGATGATATGGGTTTAGGAAAAACACTGCAAACGATTTGCTTTTTAGCATCGCAGTTTGAACAACAACCGGATGCAAAATTCATTATCGTTTGTCCAGGTTCATTGATATATAATTGGCAACAGGAACTTCAAAAGTTTTGTCCTTCACTGACATCATTTGTATACTATGGCAACAACAGAAAAATGGATGATTTCATGGCACAAAAATCATCTGTCCTAATCACAGCATATTCCACCTTGCGTGCCGATGTAGACAAACTGAAAAATGTATTCTGGAATACGATTGTGCTGGATGAAAGTCATAATATAAAAACATTGTATGCACAAGCCACTAAAGCAGTGTATCAGGTGATTGCAAAGTATAAAATTGCCTTGAGTGGTACGCCAATCATCAACAACACGTTTGATTTGTACGCGCAATTAAATTATCTGTTGCCAGGATTTTTAGGCTCGCAGGAATTTTTCAGGAAAGAGTATGTGTTGCCCATCGATAGGAATAAAAACACTGAAAAAATAGAAGCATTACACAAACTTACCAATCCGTTTATTTTACGCAGAACAAAAGCGCAGGTGGCAAAAGATTTACCTGAAAAAACAGAATTAGTTTTGTGGTGTGAAATGGAAGAGTCGCAACAGGAAGTCTATGATTCAGTGAAAGAAAGTATTCGCAAAAGTGTTTTCCTGAATATTAAAAACGAAGGACTCAATAAAAGCAAGCTCTCTGTATTGCAAGGTATCATTAAATTGAGGCAAGTATGCTGTTCGCCGTTATTGCTGAAAGAGGAACTGACTGGAAATATTCCGTCTGTGAAAATTGATGTATTGCTGGATGAACTGATGAATAATCTGTCAAATAACAAAGTGCTAGTGTTTTCTCAATTTAAAGAAATGCTGCATTTGATTGCTGCAAGATTAGAGGAAAACAATATTTCGTTTTTTCATTTTGATGGCGATACAAAACTGGAAGAAAGGAGAGACCTGGTGGCGAAATTTCAGGAAGAACAGGACACGACAAATGTTTTTCTGATGAGTTTGAAAACGGGAAATGCAGGTATTACGTTAACGGCTGCCGATTATGTTTTTCTGGTGGATCCTTGGTGGAATGCTGCCATAGAGCAACAGGCCATTGACAGAACACATCGTATCGGACAAACAAAAAATGTGTTTGCTTATAAGATGATTTGCAGAAATACCATTGAAGAAAAAATCATTGAAATACAACAGCGTAAGCAAGTCACTTCGGATGCATTAATCAGCGAAGAAGATGGCTTTGTGAAAAATCTGACTCAAGACGATATTGCTTATTTGTTTGAGTAAAATAGTGTTTAAATAGTTTTTTAGAAAACTATTTAAACATAGTTATAGCTTACTCAAACTTTCTTGTAGCGATTGCAATTTGGATTGTCCGTCTGCCATTTTTTTACGTTCATTTTCGATGATTTCCGGTTTTGCGTTGGCGACAAATTTCTCGTTTCCTAGTTTTTTCTCAACAGATGCAATGAAACCTTTGTAATATTCTATTTCTTCCTGTATTTTTTTCTTCTCACTTTCCGTATCAATCTGAACACCGGTTTCTATGAATATCTTATCCGTTTGAATGAGTTGCGAAACAGCATTTGCCACTTCATTGTTTGTAAACAGAATCGGGTAGATATTGGCAATTTTTTCGATTAACGTACCAAATTTGTTGTACAAGTTTTTATCCGTTGCCTGAATATGAACGGTCAATTTTATTTTAGGAGATAATCCATTTTTATTTCTTACATCGCGAATAGAAGAAATAATTTCTTTTAATTTTTCACCTTCCTGTATAATTTTTAAATCATAATTTCCAACAACAGGATAGGCTGCAACTATAATATCTTCATTTTCATTTTTAGCATCAGTATCATGAAGATAATGGTAGATTTCTTCAGAAATAAATGGCATAAACGGATGCAGTAATTTCATCAGTTCTTCAAAATATCCAACGGTCTTCTGATAAGAAACAGCATCAATTTTTTCACCAAAAGGTGGTTTTACAAACTCCAGATACCAGGAGCAAAAATCATCCCAGATAAATTTATACAAATCAATCAAGGCTTCAGATAAACGATAAGATGCGTAAGATTTTTCCAGATTTTCTTTCAGTAATTCCAGTTTATTTTCAAACCAGACAAAAACATCCTGATTGATATTGTTGGAAGTTTCTTCAGTTTCCCATCCTTTCACTAATCGTAATGCATTCCAGATTTTATTCGTAAAATTTCTACCTTGCTCACAAAGCTTTTCATCGAATGGTAAATCATTTCCTGCAGGAGAGCAGAACAGCATTCCTGTGCGTACACCATCAGCAGAATATTTATCAATCAGATCCAATGGATCCGGTGAGTTGCCCAATGATTTCGACATTTTACG
>DAOORG010000073.1:0-5299 GCA_035389165.1 Chitinophagales bacterium | reverse complement strand
AGTTGGGAATTTTTCTTTGTAAATAACTAATGCTTCAGCTTCTGTTTTAGCTACTACCACATTTCCTTTGTCATCGTACCAGGCTGGTATACGGTGGCCCCACCACAACTGACGTGAAATGCACCAGTCGTGTACATTTTCCATCCAGTGTTTGTAGGTATTTTTAAACTTATCCGGAATCAGTTGGATGTTGTCGTTCATCACATTTTCCAATGCAGGTTTGGATAATTCATCCATTTTTAAAAACCATTGCATGGATAATTTCGGTTCGATAACGGCATCCGTTCTTTCTGAATAACCCACTTTATTCTTGATATCTTCAATTTTTACCAGATGTCCTTTTTCTTCTAAATCAACTGCAATTTTTTTACGTACAGCAAAGCGATCTTCACCTATGTACAATTGCGCTTTTTCGCTTAGTGTTCCGTCAGGATTCAACGTGTCAATTACTTCCAGATTATGTTTGATGCCCAGATTGTAGTCGTTGATATCGTGTGCAGGTGTCACTTTTAACGCACCGGTGCCAAATTCAATATCAATATATTCATCAAAAATAATCGGCACCGCACGGTTGATTAAAGGAACAATAGCAAATTTTCCTTTCAAGTTTTTATAGCGTTCATCATCAGGATGTACACAAATAGCCGTATCGCCTAAAATGGTTTCAGGACGCGTGGTGGCAATTGTTATATAGTTGATGGTCGATGGTCGAAGGTCAATCGATTCTTTACTATAGACTATGGACTGTGGACTATCGACTATTTCATAACGAACATAAAACAATTTAGAATTGACTTCTTTATGAATCACTTCTTCATCGGAAACGGCAGTTAATCCTTTTGGATCCCAGTTGACCATACGTACACCTCGGTATATTTTTCCTTTTTTGTGTAAGTCAATAAATACGTCGATTACAGCTGCACTCAAATCTTCTTCCATCGTAAAACGAGTTCTGTCCCAATCGCAGGAAGCACCCAGTTTTTCCAGCTGTTTCAGGATGATACCGCCGTATTTCTCTTTCCATTCCCAGGCATGTTCCAGAAATTGTTCACGGGTAATATCTTTCTTGCTGATGCCTTGTTCTTTCAATAAATTGACCACTTTGGCTTCTGTAGCAATAGAAGCGTGGTCAGTTCCCGGCACCCAACAGGCATTTTTTCCCTGCATTCGCGCTTTTCTGATCAGTATATCCTGAATGGTATTGTTTAACATGTGACCCATGTGTAACACACCTGTGACGTTTGGCGGTGGAATAACAATGGTATAAGGTTCGCGTTCATCAGGAACGGACTTGAAATATTTCTTTTCCAGCCAGTGTTTATACCACTTGGCTTCAATTTCACGAAGGTCTAAATTCTTTGGTAATTCTTGCATCTTGTAATTATAAAAGATGCTGAAACAAGTTCAGCATGACGTTTCACAAAAGTACAAAATAGTTATTTTACAACTATTAATTGTTAATCGTCAATTGTTAATTGTCAATTAATTAATTAGTAGAAATAGGCTCAACAGTATAGCCTTGTTTTTTTAACAGATTTATCAACCCATTTTCGCCACCTAAATGACCGGCACCAACTGCTATGAAACAAGATTTTAGTTCTATTTTAGTCTGGAGTTTCGGAATCCAGTTGGAGTTGCGTTTGTATAATAGTTTTTCATTTAAAACACTGTCTTCATCATCTTCAATTAGTTTTGAAAGCTCATTTAAATCTTGTTTTTTATAAAGTTCTATCAGCTCATCTAATTTTTTTGCTTCGGATGAATAACTCTTAATTGTCTCCGTGAGGCTTTTCAATTGAGTTTCTAACGGAATACTTTCTAAAAAAAGCAATTGTTCTTCAAATGTTTCTAAACCTGATATTACTTTACTATCGGTTTCTGCCAGTTTTTTGAAATTTTGCTCGTATGATTCTTTTTCCTGACCTAGATATTTAAAGTAAATTAATTGTTCAATATAAAAAGGTTTTAACCTTGAATACAGCATCTCAAACGTGTATTTTTTAATACCAATAGAATCCTGCATAAATGTTTCCAGCACCGCGTAGTCGGAATCACTCATATAGTTTTTTATGGTTTTGCCGCTGTCCAGTAAACTTAGTTTTGTTAATGCTGATACGTCAATGTTTTCCATATCCAGCTCCATGACAAGTTCATCACATTGTTTAATTTTCTTTTTTACATTCTTTCCTAAAAAATAATTTTCCTGATCTATAACGTGAATGGTTCCATATAGGTAAGAAGGTTTGCTTAAGCCATTTCCGGAAATTTGCCACATTAATGAATTACTGCTGTTTATTGGTTTATCGAGTACAGGTAATTGAGTTGTTTCTTTATCTTTTTTAGGTGGTTTAAAAGCTGAACATACTAAAACAGAAAACAGGATTCCGGTGAAAGTGAAGATATTAATTGGATATTTTTTTATCATTGGCTTAAAATAAAAAAGTTGCATTTACTGCAACTTTCGTTAATTAGTGTAGTTTATTTTATTGAGGTTGAACCCAAGGTGTTTTTCTCGGACTCACATAGCTTTGTTTATATTCTTCCAGATTTTTGCCTTTGGAAGGCATCCAGAAATCCTGACCAAGAAAGCTAACGATTGGTTCAAATTGCGGAACGGCAATGTATCCTTTGAGTGGCATAATAAGTTTGAAATCCGGTGTCAACACACAAAAAGTTGGATAAGAAAGTTGGTTTTGCATGAAATAGGCAGCCAGTTCGTGATAACCGTTTCTTCCACCAGGAATAAACAACCAGTCTTTATCTAAAAAATGAATAGTATCTCTACGTTCTGCATCAAATTTCACACAGTAAAAATATTTTGACATAATTTCAGCTACGGTTGGATCTTCAAACGTATTTTTATCCATCACTTTACACCAGCCACACCAGGCGGTATAAAAATCTACAAAAATATTTTTAGGATTTTTTTCGTTCAGCTTAACCATTTCCTCCCAGCTTAACCAATTTATTTTAGCTTCACCGGCAACTTCAGTTTTTACTGTTGTAGCAGCAGCACTTTCATTTTTTGGTGGCGCACCGGCATATGAAGTGATGTACAAAAGACCAAGAAATATCGGTAATATATTTTTTAATTTTTTCATGTTATTGCGTACTTATATTTTATTGACCTGTTTGATATTGTTGAAAATCCATGGATTTATAGCTTCCGCTTTTGAAATATTTTAAAATAATACTCAATGTTTCTACATCTTTATAGCCGGGAAAAGCTTGCAATTTATTGCCATTTTCATCTAAAACAACCAAAGTTGGATACCCTAATTTTCCGCCAACACTTCCTAGATCCATGGCTAGTTGATTGGCACCGCGCGCACCGGTTTTAGTGAAATTAAAAGTTTTTCCGTTGAAAGAAACCGGATTTGGCGTCTCAGCATTGAATTTTACAGTGGTAAAACCATCATTCAGTAAGGAGATGATACTTGATTCCTGAAAAGTATTTTCATCCATTTTTTTGCACCAGCCACACCAGTCTGTATATAAATCAACCAAAATGAATTTTTTTCCGGAAGTTTTATTTTCAGTTACTGCATTTTCAATGGTAGTCCACTTTAAATCACTTTCTGTTGATGTGGAATTTTTGATGCCTGCGCTTGCAGAATTAAGTGTACAGATTGAAATGACCAACAATACGTATCCTGCAATTTTTAACTTTTTCATGTTTAATTTGTTATTTTTATGAGGTATTGCAAATTTAATACCAATCTTATCGATTTTGTAAATTTAACGAATAAAGTGTGGAAAGAAAAATAATTGTTTCAGTTTCAGGAGCCAGCGGTGCAATATACGCTAAGGTGTTGTTTGATAGGTTATTACATATTAAAAATCAGGTTTCTAAAGTAGGTGTGGTCATGTCAGACAACGCAAAAGAAGTCTGGAAATATGAACTTGGAAATGATGTATATAAAGACTATCCATTTGATTTTTACGAAAAGAATGATTTTATGGCACCATTTGCGTCAGGTTCTGCCAAATATGATACGATGATTATTTGTCCGTGTTCTATGGGAACTTTAGGTAGAATTGCTGGTGGTATTTCTAATGATTTAACTACGCGCGCTGCCGATGTTATTTTAAAGGAAAGACGTAAGCTGATTTTAGTCGCACGTGATACACCCTATAATCTCATTCATATTAATAATATGAAAACCGTTACGGAAGCCGGTGGAATTATTTGCCCGGCAACACCAAGTTTTTACAGTCGACCGCAAACCTTTGAAGCGCTGGCTGCAACCGTAATTGACAGAGTAATTGATTTATGCGGATTTGAATATGAAAGTTACCGTTGGAATGAAAAGTGATTTTATTTTCTAATTATTTCAAAGTATTTAGAAAAGCTTTTTTGGGAATAATTTTCTTTTGTAAATTTTACAATTGGATAGTTTATACCACTATGTTCTTGAGGTGTAAAACCATCTTTTAATAAGGCAGTTTGAAAAACAGGAATAGCGAAAACTAAAGTCGAGTCATGTTTAATTTTGTACGTTATTTTTTCTAAAATCTTATCATTCGGAATCTCTGTTTTATTCGGCCATTCCGTTAATATTTTTGATTCGTGTGAATGTAAAATATTGCAGGCCGTGAAGTCAGGAACAATAACAATATTTGGTAGTTCTTTCTTTAAAGAATCTAATTCTTTTATAACATCATATGTATTTTTATTAGTGTAAATTCGATGCGCACCTTCCACTAAATTATCTAATTTATAGGTGAGATTTTTTGAAGGTAAGTCTCTGTAGATATTATGTGTTCTGGTGTAATAAAAGGTAATTGTTAGTAGTGTGAGTATAGCAATAGTATACCTGTTTAAATTTTTTGTTTGAGTGGAAATAATACTATAAAAAAACATCATTGAAAGTGCACCGCCAATAAATAATGCCGGTGTATTATAACCAACTGAAATAGAAACCGACCAGGCTAGAAGTATTGTAATAATTGGGATTTTGACTGATTTATTTTCTTTTAACTGATAAAATAATTCTCCAACAATAATTCCCAAAAACAGAAACCCAGATTTGCCGTGATAATGATTGGTGAGCATTAAAATACAGGCAAATAGCAAGCAAAAAACAGAAAAATATAATTTGTCTAAATTTAGTTTCCGGTAAACAAATAAACCAATAAAACCTAGATATAAAAACGGATTGAACAAATAAGTGTATACACCAACTTTTAGTAATTCATTATGTCCACTGAGTTGAATCATCAAGTCATTCAAACCGCCATAAAAGGAAATTAGAGAAACATAAATTAGCAGTGGAGAAAATCCGAAAATGGTATTTAA
>DAOORG010000072.1:9629-10759 GCA_035389165.1 Chitinophagales bacterium | reverse complement strand
GGCAAAGCAAAAAAAGGCGGATTCCGCTTTTATCGTCCGGATGATTTAGGTGCTGATGTTGTAAAACATTTAGTAGCATCTGTTCCAAATTTAGATCCGTCACGTATTGATGATTTAATTTGTGGTAACGCTATTCCGGAAGCAGAACAAGGTATGCAAATCGGTCGCATGATTGTATTACGTGCAGGTTTGCCATTATCCATTGGTGGTGTAACTGTCAATCGTTACTGCGCATCTGGTTTAGAAACTATCGCCATGGCGACAGCTAAAATTAAAGCAGGCATGGCAGATTGTATCATCGCAGGTGGTGTAGAGTCTATGTCTTTATTGCCAATGACAGGCTGGAGAACGGTATTAAATTACGGTATCGCATCTACTACACCAGACTATTACTCTTCCATGGGTTTAACGGCAGAAGCAGTGGCTACCCAGTACAACATCAGCAGAGAAGATCAGGATTTATTCTCTTTCAATTCACATCAAAAAGCGATGGCTGCAATTGAAGCAGGTAAATTTAAAGATGAAATCGTACCGGTGACCGTTGAAGAAGTGTATTTGCAAAATAATAAAAGAAAGACACGTTCTTTTGTAGTGGATACCGATGAAGGTCCGCGTAAAGATACTACGGTAGAAGGATTGGCAAAACTGAAAGCAGTATTTGCAGCTAAAGGTTCTGTAACGGCAGGTAACTCATCTCAAACTTCTGATGGTGCGGCATTCGTATTAGTGATGTCAGAAAAAATGGTGAAAGAATTAAACATTGAACCGATTGCTCGTTTAGTAACAAGTGCCGTCGTTGGTTGCGAGCCACGCATCATGGGCATTGGTCCTGTAGTAGCTATTCCACGCGCTTTGCAGTTGGCTGGTATGAAAATCGAAGATATAGACATGATTGAATTAAACGAAGCATTCGCGGCACAATCATTAGCAGTAATCAGAACTTTAGGCTTAAATCCTGATATTATAAATCCAAATGGTGGTGCTATTGCATTAGGACATCCACTGGGTTGCTCGGGTGCAAAATTATCTGTTCAGTTAATCAATGAAATGCGTCGTCAGAATAAACGCTATGGTATGGTGTCAGCTTGTATCGGCGGCGGACAAGGTATTGCTGGTATTATTGAAAGACT
>DAOORG010000072.1:0-9529 GCA_035389165.1 Chitinophagales bacterium | reverse complement strand
AATAAAATGGAAACACTCGAACAAATCAAATCATTAAAAGGTGGTGAATTCGTTATTAAAGAATCCACACCAGACCAGGTATTTACACCGGAAGATTATACAGAAGAGCAACTTATGGTGCGTTCTATGGCTTCCGATTTTATCGAAAAAGAAGTAATGCCATTGTCTGCTCGCATTGAAAAACAAGAAGCAGGTTTGTCTGCAGGTTTGTTAGCAAAAGCTGGAGAACTCGGTTTGCTCTCCACTGCAATACCTGAAGCTTATGGTGGTATGAATCAGGATGTAATTTCAGGTTGCATCATTGCAGAAGAAGTAGGACGAAGCGGCTCTTTCGCAACAACATTAATCTGTCACATTGGTATCGGCACATTGCCTATCTTATATTTCGGAACTGAAGAACAAAAACAAAAATTCTTACCAAAATTAGGAAGTGGAGAATGGGCAGCATCTTATTGCTTAACAGAACCAAGTTCAGGTTCTGATGCTCTAGGTGCAAAAACTACTGCAACTCTTTCTGAAGATGGAAAAGAGTGGATTTTGAACGGTCAGAAAATGTGGATCACCAATGCTGGTTTCGCACATTCATTTACCGTTTTCGCAAAAATTGACGGTAAAGAATTCACAGCATTCTTAGTAGAAGCTGGCACACCTGGTTTAAATTTAGGTGCAGAAGAAGATAAAATGGGTATCAAAGGTTCATCTACACGTCAGGTGTTTTTCGAGAATTGCAGAATACCAGTAGAAAACATGTTAGGCGAACGTGGTAAAGGTCATTTGATTGCATTCAATATCCTGAATATCGGACGATATAAATTAGGTGCAACTGCCTTAGGTGGTGCGCGCGAAGCATTTAATCAAGCTGTTCAATACGCGAACGAAAGAACTCAATTTGGAAAAACACTGAGTTCATTTGGTGCCATTCAGCATAAAATCGCAGAAATGGCAATTCAGTTATTTGCATTGGAAGTAGCTACTTATCGTTGTGCTAACGACATCGGAAAATTAGAACACGAAAACCTGGAAGCAGGAAAAGAATTCTCAAAAGCATTATTAGGTGCAGCAGAAGAATATGCTATCGAATGTGCTATTATAAAAGTTTTGGGTTCTGAAGTTCTTGATTTTGTGGTAGATGAAAATGTACAGATTCATGGTGGAATGGGTTTCTCTGAAGAAACCAATGCTGCTCGTGCATATAGAGATTCTCGTATTGCACGAATCTATGAAGGCACCAGCGAAATCAACCGTTTGCTATCCATCGATATGTTGCTGAAAAAAGCAATGAGTGGCAAAATTGATTTGATGACACCAGGTATGGCTATCCAGAAAGAGTTAATGAGTGTACCTGATTTTGGTGGTGATGACGAAGGTCAGTTTGCAGCAGAATTCAAGGCTATTAAAAATGCAAAAAAAGCATTTTTGTTAGTGGCTGGCGGCGCTGTTCAGAAATTAATGGCTAAGTTAAAAGACGAGCAGGAAATTATCATGAATGCATCTGATATGTTGATTCAGATTTATACGGCTGAGTCTTTATTAATGCGTGTGCAGAAAATTTTTGATAAAGGTGAAAAAGCAGAACAAGTGTATGCTGATATTTTGAAAGTATACTTTAACGATGCGATGAATAAAATCAATGTAGCCGGAAAAGATGCTTTGCAATCTTATGCAGAAGGCGATGAGCTGCGCATTATGTTAATGGGTTTAAAACGCTTCACGAAATACGAACCGGTGAATGTTAAAGAAGCACGTCGTAGAATAGCTTCTAAAATAATTGAAGCAGGTAAATATAATCTGTAATTTGGACAGACGACTCAAAGTCGTTCGACCAATAAATTTAAAGCTGAAAAGGATAAAATCTTTTCAGCTTTTTAAATTAATATAACGGATGATTAACAAAATACAACAATCTATAAGCAATTGTCGTGTTATTTTTATTGGATGAAAAAAATCTCAAAATTTAGTTTTAGTATTTTATTGATGATAATCCCAATTTATCTTTTTGGATGTTGGTATTTATCAGGCTTGTTGATTCAGTCAAACAATAGCCCAATTATTTATCAAAATTATTTTCCAAATGAAAAGGTGCAAGACTGGATGTTAACGGCAAAAGATGGACAAAAAGTATCAGCATGGTTTATTAAAAAAGACACTTCTAAAGTGGTTGTTTTATTAGCAGGAAAAGGAGGCAATCGATTAAGCATGATTGAAAAGGCACAAATTTATTTAAATAAAAATTATTCAGTGGTTTTGCCAGATTTGCGCGGAACTGGAAACAGCAAGGCTGATTTTGTTACCATAGGTTACAACGAACGATTAGATTTATTAGCTATTATAGATACCTTACAAGATTTACATTATACTAAAATTGCGGCACATGGTCATTCGCTTGGAGCAGCGACCATTGCTTATAGTTTTAAAGAGTTTTCTAACTATAGTTTTGTTGTTTTGGAATCTTGTTATGATAATATCGACCATGCGTTTGAACACAGAATGAAACGAATACACTTACCTCTAAGTTTAGCATTTCCTATAAAGAAGTTTGCTGAAATGCGATTGAATATTGCTTCACAAGAATTGTATCCTGAAAATTATATGGCAAAAATTAATTGCCCTGTTTTGTTTTTTTGCGGTGATATGGAATGGCAAAATCCAATTTCTGAAAGCAAAAAATTGTTTGATAAATGTGCATCTACTCAAAAATATTTTTACATTTTTAAAGGTGCACAACATCAGGATTTCTTGCGTTTTTCGCCTTTTGTATTTAAGAACGAATTGAATAAAATTATTGAATAGGATTTTATTTCAATACCTATTTGTAATTTAATTTTTTAGCTTGTTTTTTGTTTATATATAGATAAAATTAGTATTACATTTGATTGCTAAATAAATGGCAATGGCTGAAAAATTATTTAAAAAATTTGAAGAACCGGAAGAAAGCAGACCAGACGAAGGTTGGCGCGAGCGATTGTATGAAATCATCTTTGAATCGAATACAAAAAGTGGAAAATTATTCGATATTGTCTTAGTTATATTAATACTTTCAAGCATCAGTGTAATCATGCTTGAGAGCATAGAATCAGTTTATATAAAGTATAAATTTTTATTTATTGGGTTACATTTGTTGTACACTTTTGTTTTTACCATCGAATATATTTTAAGGCTGATTTGCGTAAAAAGACCTTTAAAATATGCTCTCAGCTTTTATGGCATTATTGATTTACTGGCAATTGTTCCATCATTTTTAGAAATTATATTTCCACAAACACACTTCTTAATGCTAATTCGTTCGTTTAGATTGCTTCGCATTTTCCGTATTTTTAAAATGGTTGGTTTTTTAAAAGAAAGTAGATTGCTCGTTTTTTCGCTACTTAGTAGTTATCGGAAAATAATTGTGTTTTTGCTTTTTGTTTTGTTGCTTACTGTTTTTTTAGGTTCGTTTATGTATGTATTAGAGTACAAACACAATCCAAGTTTTTCAAGTATACCACAAAGTATTTATTGGGCAATTGTAACTATTACAACAGTAGGGTATGGTGATATTGCGCCACAAACTGTATTAGGTAAAATGCTCGCTTCTTTTATAATGATATTAGGTTACGCAATTATAGCTGTGCCAACTGGTATTGTGTCTGCCAGTTTTTTAAAAGAATGGAACAATGAAAAACAAAGTCCACATAAACGTTGTGAACATTGTTTGTTAGAAGGACACGAATACGATGCAATTTATTGTAGAAAATGCGGACAAAAATTTAATGATGATGATGTCGAACCTGTAACCTGAAAAAGATAGCTTGTATGCAATTAAAAATTATGCAATCGTAGAATTGTTTTTTTCCAGCGAATCCATGAATTCTTTTTTCTTGCGTTTCGAAATTTCGACTTTGCTGCCATCCGTCATTAATACAAAATTATCACCATGGTCAATCTCTTTCATGTGTGCCAGGTTGATTAAATGCGATTGATGCACACGCATGAAATTATAGGACATTAATTTTTCTTCAAAATTTTTCAAAGTTTTAGCTACCAGTACTTTTTTGTTGCCGATTAAATAAAATAAGGTGTAATTGCTTTCAGATTGTAGTCGGACAATCTCATTTACTTTAAGAAAAATCATGCCGTCTTTTGTAGGTACCATCAACTTAGAATCTTGCTGCTGGTCATTTTTTATTTTATCTAAATAACCCTGTAGTTTAGAAGCTTGTTTTAGGGTTTCTTTTTCATGCAATCTTTTAGCTACTTTCTCTATTGCTTTTTTTAATTCTTTTTCTTTTATGGGTTTTAATAAATAATCTGCTGCATTATTTTTAATGGCATTGATGGCATATTTATCGTGTGAAGTCGTAAAAATAATTTCTATCTCAGAACAATCCAGCTCGTCCAAAAGATCCACACCTTTTCCATCCACAAGTTCTACATCTAAGAAAATAAGTTGTGGATTTACCTTTGGTAATATTTTTTTGGCTTCTCTTTTAGAATTACAGATACCATCAATGCTTATGTTCAAACCCGTTTGAACGATAGCTTTTTTTAGTATTTCCTGAAAGATAGGCTCGTCTTCTATAATTACGGCACTTATCATATTCTTAATTGCGTATGCTAAATTTATTAAATATTACTTAATTTTAATAACTTTTCTATTTGTTTATGATTGCAAAATGACCAACAAACTAAAAAATAGTAGACCAGATATACAACGAGTTGAATTCGATGCTTTGTACAAGCTGGCGAATCAACATAAAATAGATAAAGAGTATGTTGATGCAATCGAGATTTACAATAAACTTATTTCAAAACAAAAAGATACATCAGAATGTGTTGAATGTGCTAAACTGTATGAAGATGTTGGTGATATATACTATGAATTAAAGGATTTTCAGCACGCATTTGAATTCATGCAAAAAGCACTGCAAATTTATGCAGATAATAATCTTTATGATTTACAATTAGATCAGTATAAAAAAATTGGTGGTTTACAACAAGGAATCTGGCAGTTTAAAAAGGCAATAGATATTTTTCAGCAAGGTTTGTCACTTTCCACTCGTTTAGGAAAGATGGAAAAAATTATCGAGTTCGAATTGCTATTGGGAAACGTAATGAATTGGGCTGAACAATTGGAAGATGCAGAAAAATATCTGGTGAGCGCTATCGAAAAAGAAAAAAAAATCAATCTTCCTTTAATAAAATTGAGAGCGCATGTGAGTTACGCCATCTTGCTGCGTAAAATGAGAAAATTTGATCAGGCTGAAAGGTTTTTTAAATTAGGCATGAAGTTTTCTGCAGAAAATAATAATGCATATCTGATGGATATCACCAAAAGCTATGGTATTATGCAGTTTGAAATGGGAAACTTTGAAGCAGCAGAGCCTTTGTTATTAGACTCAGAAATTAAAGCAGCTACCGAAGGAAATGACACGACTAAAGCAGTTATTTTTGAATACCTGTCTTTGTTGTACGAAAAGAAAAAAGAATTTGAAAAAGCATTCTATTACATCAAAAAATTTTACGAGCGAAAATTAGAATTACTGGAAAAAGGATTCTCGGATGACAATAATATTTTACAGGCAAAAATCGGATTGGAAGATGCCAAGCGCGAACGCCTGATAGCAGAAGAAACAGCAAGTGCAAAGAGTTTATTTATTGCCACCATCAGCCATGAGATTCGTACACCGATGAATATTATTTTAGGAACGAGTTCTTTGATGTTGAATGATGAACCCAAAAAAGAACATGTAAGATATCTGCAAACCTTAAAAAAATCAGGTGAAAATTTATTAGGTATTATTAATGACATTTTGGATGTTTCTAAGATGGAAGCAGGAAAACTGGAAATAGAATATGAACCGGTTTTAATACAGGATATTTTCGATAACATTTTAACCGTGATGGAGCAATCAGCCAATGAAAAGCAACTACAGCTTCATTATTCAGTAGATGATAAAATAAATTTTGCATTTTTTTCTGATCCGTTAAGACTAACTCAAATTATCACCAACCTGGTGAGTAATGCCATTAAATTTACAGCTAAAGGCAGCATTCATTTTGAAGCAAAATTGAAAAATAAAAATACACTTCAGCTAATTGTCAGCGATACTGGAATTGGAATTCCGAATGATAAGCTGAAAACTATTTTCGCTCAATATGAACAGGTGCGAACCAAAGTGCAGAAAAAATATAAAGGAACCGGATTAGGTTTAGCAATTTCTAAGAAACTGGTTGAATTAATGAATGGCACAATCATTATAAAAAGTAAGATTAATCAAGGAACGAGTTTTGTGATTTCTCTGCCTTTTGAAAAAGCTGCGATGCAAAAAAGTACTACTACAGAATTGCACCAAAAAGATACTGTATTTTTAAAAGGTAAAACTATTTTAATTACAGATGATATCGAAGACAATCGTTTTGTAATTGCAGAAACGCTACGTTTTTTCAATAAAGATATTATTGTTCTGGAAGCTGAAGATGGACAACAAGCGCTTGACTTGCTGAAAAATAATCTGGTTGACTTTGTAATCATGGATTTAGATATGCCGGTCATGAATGGCTTTGAAGCCCTGTCTGAAATCAGAAAAAATAAAAAACTAAAACATCTGAAAGTGATAGCAAGTACAGCAAGTTTGATTACGAATGGTGAAGATGAATTCCTGGAATTTGGTTTTAACGGTTATCTTCCAAAACCATTTGATATAGATAACTTCTTTTTGTTGTTAGAAAAAATGCTGAAATAAAAGAAACTGTCTGAATCCGGATTTACCGGATTTTAAGATTACCGGATTTTAAAAATCCATACATCTAGCAATCATGCAAATCCTAATTCAGACATTCTGACAAAAAAATTCTTAATCTCTAAGGTTTAGTCCAACCACATCTTCATATGCAACATACAAAGCACATACCGTACTAGGTATCGTTACGAATAATCCAACCAATAAACAAAGTGCACCTGCAGCATTAAACAAACCCAGCAACAACAAAAAGCCAAACCAGTTGAAGAATTTTTTGCTTACCAGTTTTCTGCTGATATCTAATGCTCTTACAGGTTCAAATCTTTCAAATAACACCAGAAAAGTACCGAATAAAAATAAGATAGAAATAACACCTGAAATAATTCCTGCTAAACTGGCACGCATACCAAATCCGGCCATAGAACTGGCATATGTACTTAGGCTATTAAAATCGCGAATATCTAATTTCGGAACTATGCCTAAAAATGCCACTTTAAAATAAGCCCAGCCACCTACTACTAACAAGATAGCGCCAATTAATAGTGTTGGCAGCAACGTGACTAAAAATAAAGGAACATAATTTTTTGTGCCGTCGAAAAAATTAGAGAAGCTATGTGTTTCGTTTTTGTCAATCATCTTTGCCACCAGAAATCCACCGGCAATAACTGGTGCCACCAATGCGCCTGCCAGTCCTTTGATAAATGGAATAGAACCAACAATGGCTTCTGCTATTCCAACAATAATAATAAATCCAATAAATGGACCAATGTTTTGTTTAAATATCTCAAAGCCTTTTTTAATGTAATCTACAGAATTGGTTTCATAGCCGTTTGCAAGTAATGCACTAAGTGATTTGCCTTCTTTGTTGTCCAGCATATCATTGTCTAATAATTGATTTTCCATAAGATTTAGTTTTTGGTTAATGAAAGATACTAAAATATCTGTTTGTTCGGTATTAATTTTTTAATAGATAAATGGAATTAGGATTCCAATGCTTTAACGATTCTATATGATGGAGCTGCGGCTACGGCACCAATGGACGTCACTTTTAATGCGCCTTTATTTGATACATACGATATGTGATTATTATTAAGAATATTAAACTTTACAGTAATATTTTTGATGCAAAACTTTAAATATTGTAGTTGCTTACTAAAAATTAAATGTCTTTTTCTTTGTTGATATAATCCATTTTATAGCTCATAATATCTGCAATGGAACGTGCTCGAAACTTACATGTTTCCGCTTTCTCACCTTCAAACAAATGATTTACCGCATTTTCCCAATGGCTATACCAGTTGTCAAAATCTGATTTGGTAAGTGTTGTTAAGCTGTTTACGGTAAAATGTTTTTCAGTTACGTTTCCGCGATATTTATCGCCATCCAGTAAAATTCCTTCCCAGAAATCTGCTACCAATGGAATATGTGTTTCTAAATGAAGCGGACTGATTTCTTTGAAAATTTTTCCTAAGCGTTCATCCTGAAATGATAATTCATAAAAGCAGGTGATGAGTGCTTCAATATCTTTTCTGGTTGTAATGTCATTTTTCATGTTTTCTTATCTGGCTTCCAGAGAATCCTTTGCGGAAATTGTATAGGTTGCTTTATTTAAAAGATTATCATTTAAACTTTCAGTCACCCAAAATTTGCTGTTGTATATGTTGATACTGTCATTGTCAAAAAAGGTGCTGAGTCTGCTAAAGGTATCCGTCTTCGTTTTTCCACCTGTAAAGAAAAATTTAGTATAGGCACCTTTTGGAAATGGATCCACACTTCCGTTTCTGCAATCCTGATTCACCAGCTTAGTTTCATTGGGTGCAATCACGGCAGAATCTAAAGTAAAATAAAAACCAGAATCTATAAATTTATAACTCTTTAAAGTTACACTCGATGCTAAGTCGTTTTTTACGTAAAATTCACTGCAACCAACCTGGTCGTCAATTAGTTTGCACGATGTAAGAATTGAAATTATAAATACGATTAGAGTTACGTTTCTCATGATTAGGATTTTAGTTCTATAAATATAGATAATATTGTTCTCTGCTCAAAATTTATTACTGTTTCGTTTATTTAGTTCATTTAATATCGGATAAATTAAAAATTGCTATTTACCGATAATTTGTATATATTTGTGGTCTGATGTGGAAATTTGACCTATCCGATATTAACGATATGCAATCTACTTTTGATAGATTGAATGAAAAAAAAGCAATGTTGCAGAAAGCAAGGCCATTGCCTAAAATTGCATTGCAAAAAATCAAAGAAAGTTTATCTCTGGAATGGACCTACAATTCCAATAGTATTGAAGGAAATACATTAACACTTCAAGAAACAAAATTGGTTTTAGAAGAAGGTATTACGATAAAAGGTAAATCGTTGCGAGAGCATTTCGAAGCACACAACCACGAAAAAGCTATTGACTATTTATATACTTTAGTCAGTGATGATTATGTGTTGAGAAGCATAGATATCTTGTCGTTGCATGGTTTAGTGTTGCGCAGTATTGAAGATAATTTTGCAGGAAGAATCAGAAATGGTGGCGTGCGTATTGTTGGTGCTAATTTTGTGCCGCCCAATGCCAATAAAGTTGCTGATTTGTTAGATGAATTAATTGCCTTTGTAAATGAAAATCCATTAGGATTAAATGATATTGTGTTAGCTACTATTTTCCATCATAAATTAGTTTGGATACATCCGTTTTTTGATGGCAACGGCAGAACGGTTCGTTTAGCGATGAATTTATTGCTGATGCGAAAAGGATTTCCGCCAGCTATTATTTTAAAAAATGACAGAAAGAAATATTACGAAGC
>DAOORG010000071.1:0-10876 GCA_035389165.1 Chitinophagales bacterium | reverse complement strand
CCACCGCAGCCAATCTTGCTGCCTGGTCAATGGCGCGTTTCGCATCCAGTTCACCTGCTTCAAAGGCACCGCCAATCACGTGTACAGTTTTACCTGCATCTTTCAAAGGCTGCTCCAATTCGCGTAAAGAAAGTTGTCCGGCACAAATCACCACATTGTCGCAAGGCAATACCTGCGGCGTTTTGGTTTTATCTATAAAGTGTAAACCTTCATCATCTATTTTGGTATATTCCACGCCAGCCACCATTTTCACTTTTTTCATTTTCAGCGTCGTTCTGTGTATCCAGCCGGTTGTCTTGCCCAGCTTTGCACCTACTTTTCCGTCGGTACGCTGAAACATCGTTACTTCGCGTGCCGGTGCTTCTATATGTTGCTTCATACCGGCAATGCCTCCACGCACTTCATTCTTTCTGTCGATGCCCCATTCTTTTATCCATTCTTCTTTATTGAGCGTGGTGCTTTCGCCAGCCTGCGTCAAAAATTCACTCACATCAAAGCCGATGCCACCGGCACCAATGACTGCCACTTTTTTGCCTACGGCAGCACCGTTTTTCAGCACATCAATATAGCTCAGCACTTTCGGATGGTGGATACCTTCAATACTTAAGTTGCGCGGTGAAATTCCGGTAGCAATCACCACTTCATCATACGAAGTCAGATCAGCTGCTTGTACTTTTTTATTCAGCTGCACGTCTACTTTATGCAGTTCGAGTTGTTTTTTGAAATAACGCAAGGTTTCGTAAAACTCTTCCTTGCCCGGAATTTTTTTCGCCATATTAAACTGTCCGCCGATTTCTTTTTCCGCATCAAACAAGGTTACGCTGTGTCCGCGTTCTGCGGCAATGGCCGCAAACGACAAACCAGCAGGTCCGGCACCTACTACGGCAATTTTTTTCTTGGTAGAAGTTGGCGTGTAATTCAATTCCGTTTCATGGCAAGCTCTTGGATTCACTAAGCAGCTAGACAATTTATTGGAAAACGTATGATCTAAACAAGCCTGATTGCAGGCGATGCAGGTATTGATTTCGTCCGCACGATTTTCTTTGGCTTTTTTCACCCAGTTTTCATCTGCTAAGAATGGACGCGCCATACTCACCATATCTGCGCAGCCATCAGCCAGTACCTGCTCTGCAACATCCGGCATATTGATACGATTAGAGGTACACAAAGGAATGGACACTTCGGATTTCAGTTTTTGTGTTACCCAGGCAAAACCCGCACGCGGCACAGAGGTTGCAATCGTTGGTATTCGAGCCTCATGCCAGCCAATGCCTGTATTTATTATTGTGGCACCGGCTTTTTCAATTTCTTTGGCTAACTGCACCACTTCTTCCCAGGTGCTGCCGTCTTCAATTAAATCCAGCATGGACAAGCGATAGATAATGATAAAATCTTTACCTACTTTCTCGCGTGCCTGACGAATAATTTCTATCGGAAATTTTATTCTGTTTTCATAACTGCCGCCGTATTCGTCAGTACGGTGATTGGTATGTTTTACTATAAACTGATTGATGAGGTAGCCTTCCGAGCCCATAATTTCTACGCCGTCGTAGCCGGCTTCTCTTGCTAATGCCGCACTGTCGGCAAAATCACTGATGGTTCTGCGCACGCCCCAGGCTGTTAAAGCACGCGGTTTAAAAGGATTGATGGGTGCCTGTATACGAGATGGTGCCACACTCAACGGATGATAAGCATAACGTCCGGCATGCAAAATCTGCAACGCAATTTTTCCGCCTTCGCTGTGTACGGCATCCGTTACGATCTTGTGTTTTTTTACATGTCCATGATTGGTCATTCTGCCAGCAAAAGGTTTCAGCCAGCCTTCCCAGTTGGGCGCAAAGCCGCCTGTCACAATCAGGCCGGCATCGCCTTTGGCTCGTTCTGCATAAAAGGCGGCCAATTTTTCAAAGCCGTTTTTTTCTTCTTCCAGATTGGTGTGCATGGAACCCATTAACACGCGATTTTTTAATTTAGTAAAACCTAAATCGAGTTCTGACAATAAATGCGGATATTTGTTTGAAGACATTTGTATTTTTGTTTTATGTGTTATAATTATTTTCTTTAATGGTGCACATAGAATATCCAGTTAATATTTTCTTTATTATAGTGGATATTTCAGGAAAGATAATAATTTTATTTCAATGCGTGCATTGATTTTTTCACGCAAAGACGCTTCCGAAGTTTCGGAAGAACGCAAATTTTTAATTCGACAGATTATGATACTTATAATAAACAACCTAAAGCAAGCAATGGAACGGTATTATTCATTGTTATTAAAAATTGATGACGCCAGTTTTTCACTAAAACCTACACCTGATAAATGGAGTAAGAATGAAGAATTAGGTCACCTTATTGATTCGGCACAAAATAATATTCAGCGCTTTATCAGAATACAATACGAAGAGCATGTACACATACGATACAACCCGGACAACTGGGTTGCGATGAATGATTATCAAACCAGAGATACTAAAGAGCTGATTGAATTGTGGTATTTGCTAAACAAACAAATCATTGCCATTCTTGAAAAGATGCCGCAGGAAAAATGGGAAACGCTGATGAGTTTTGACGTGAATCCTGCTGTAAAAAATACGACCTTATTTATAGCGGAAGATTATGTAAATCATATGGTGCATCATTTGGAAAATATTACTTCAAGATAAAATGCAGAACGAACTCAACATAGCACTTATACAAACTGATTTGGTTTGGAAAGACAGAAAAACTAACCTTTCCAATATTGAAAAAATATTCTCATCTATTAAAGAAGATATTGATATTATTATTTTACCGGAAATGTTCACCACCGCTTTTTGTGTGGATGATGTACGTTTAGCAGAAGACATAAACGGTGGAACTACCAGCTGGATGCAACGGATGGCTAAAGAAAAGAATGCTGCGATTTGCGGCAGTATCTTATACAAAGAAGACAGTCATTACTACAACCGATTCTTATTTGTGGAACCCAACGGAAAAATTCACTTCTATAACAAACACCATTTATTTAGTCTGGTAAATGAACATCAATATCTTACAAAAGGAAACGATAAGCTGGTAATTAGCTTCAGAGGTTGGAAGTTACAACCATTCATTTGTTATGATATTCGGTTTCCGGCCTGGTGCCAGAATGATGAAAATGCTGATGTACAAATTTATGTGGCTAACTGGCCGGCCAAACGCATTCATCACTGGAAGTTGCTCTTGCAGGCACGCGCTACTGAAAACCAATGCTATGTGGCTGGTGTCAACAGAATTGGAACTGATTTTTACGGCAATGCACACAATGGCCAAAGTGCGGTTATAGATTATTCCGGAAAGGAAATTTGCCATTTAGCAGACAAAAATGGCATAGAAGTTGTTAAACTATCTAAAGAAAATCTGGAAAACCATAAAGAACGCTATCCTTTTTGGAAAGACCGGTAAATTAGCAAAAAGTCGTGAGTGATAAGTCGTGAGGAAAATTTATATTTGCACGTGGAAAATACGGTAGTTGATATTGAATATAACGAAGCAGCCTGGAACGAAGTGCTGAATGTCTTAGAACAACGTTTTGAGAAGAAACCGGATTTGCAAACCATTATATTTCTCGTAGGTCATCGGGAATTGGGAAAACATCAGGTAAAATTTACCAAAGAACAAAAACAAGATTTGATTCATGTTGGCGTATGTACGTTGCTCAGTAAAGCTAATTATTATACGTTTCTGGATATTGATGAAGATGGCTGGCCTCATTTTGAATACAACAGAGACTTACCAAAGTTAAACAATGAACAACAGGAAAAATTATTGAAGAAAACAATTATAGAGTATTTTAAAGAACTTTAAATTTCTTACTTATGCAGAAAACAATGTTAACCTTCTTAATAATCGCTTTAAGCATTTTTGCTTTTGCCGGCGAAGGAAATAATTCAAAAACAATACAAGAAAAAATCAGTAAAAAAATGGACACCACTTATGTAGTAATCAACACCGAATTTGGCGATATTAAAATCCGTCTGTATGACGAAACGCCTTTACACAAAGCAAATTTTATTAAACTGGCAAAAGAAGGCTTTTTTAACGGCACTCTTTTTCATCGTGTCATAAAAACATTTATGATCCAAGGCGGTGATCCAAATTCTAAAAATGCACAACCAGGCCAGCCACTTGGTATGGGTGATGTTGGTTATCGAATTCCTGCTGAATTTGATTCAACGATTATTCACAAACGTGGCGCATTGGCTGCCGCACGAGATGGCAATCCTCAAAAAGCATCTTCCGGTTGTCAGTTTTATATTGTGCAAGGCAAAAAAGCCACGGATGCTGAGTTAGACCAGCTGACAAATATGCGCGGCAATAGATGGACGGATGAACAAAAAGCAATTTATAAAGAAATTGGCGGAACACCGTTTTTAGATATGAATTATACTGTTTTTGGTGAAGTAGTGGAAGGCATGGATGTAGTGGATAAAATCACCGCAGAACCTGTGGATGGCAACGACCGACCAACAAAAGATGTAAAAATGACTGTTAAAGTAATTGAATAAATTTCATTTTTAAGATAAGTAAAGCCGTATCGCACAAACGATACGGCTTTTTTATTAGTATAATTTTGCTACATTTAATTATGCAACCGGTTTATTTAAATTCTGCTCTAAAATTATTCGCATATTACAAAAAGTTAGGCGACGATGCGATGGCACAAATTGATGATGAAAAATTATTTTTTCAGGTGAATGAAGATGCCAATTCCATCGCAATAATTGTTCAACATTTGGCCGGCAACATGCTGTCGCGTTGGACAGATTTTTTGACTACAGATGGTGAAAAAGAGTGGCGCAACCGCGACGCAGAATTTGAAAAGAACATCACCAACAAACAGGATTTACTGGCATATTGGAATAGCGGATGGCAATGTTTGTTTAATTCACTTGAGCCACTGACTTCAAGTGATTTAGATAAAATTATTTATATCAGAAATGAAGGTCATACGGTACTTGAAGCCATCAACAGGCAATTGGCGCATTATCCGTATCATGTAGGTCAACTTGTTTTTTTGGCAAAGCTGTTAGCTGCCGATAAGTGGAAAAGTTTATCGATTCCAAAAAATAAATCTCAAGAGTATAATCAGGAAAAATTTTCAAAGGAAAAAGACAATTCATTTTTTACGGATAATGTATAATGATTTCGGCGTGCTTTTTGTATTATTATCAACAAAATTATTTTTATGAGACACGCCAAACTATCCATCTCTTTCGGACTATTGCTGTTGATCATCATCTTATCGTCTTTTACAATTTCTGAAACAACAAAAGAAGAAGAGAAATGGCGCAATGTACAGGTGTTGCCGCAAACACTCACGAGCGATGAAATGGATGCTGTTATGGATGCCTGGTCTGAATCTTTAGGCGTTTCCTGCGATCATTGCCATACAGATGGAAATCGCGCATCAGATGACAAAGAAGAAAAAATTATTGCCAGAAAAATGTTAACGATGACCAATGAAATTAACGAGAAATATTTCGGCAAAAATTCCGGAACGGTAAGCTGTATGACCTGCCACAACGGCAAAGCCCATCCGTAACGGCTAACTGTTTTTCACCTGCTCCAGCAAGGCAATTTCATCCAAAGTAATCGTATTATCTAAGTTGGCTGCCTTTTCCATCAGTGCAATAATTTTCTTTTTCTGCTTTTCATTTTGAGGCATTCGAATCACCAGTTTATTATTGGTCGCCATCGATAAAAATCCTTGAATTTTATCTAAATCGTAATTCCATTTTCTGGCAAGCATTTGTGCAAACGCCATTTCTTCTTCTTTAATTTTTCCATCAGCAGCAATCATCATCATTACATTGTTCAATGCATAATCTCGCACATTAAATAACTCGTCAAGCTCATCAATATTTTTATCTACAGCGAAAGAATTATTATTCGTTTGTTTAAACTGATTGTATTCAGCTGCACTCATCCAGTCGCTGATAATCCATTCATATTTCGTGCTGTTCAATTGTGCATTACAATACGTACAGTTTAATTCAATGGTGTCTTTTACCGGTGCACCGCAATTCGGGCAACTGTGTGCATACAGTGAACCTTGTGGTTTTCCTGCACCGGTGTCGCGACTCATAATTAATACTTCATCCTGAGAGAATATACTTTGTTCAAATTGCGGAGCGCTGCTGTTGGTGTTTTTAATTTTTTGAGAAGAACGTTTTAGTGCAACAACAATATTGTCTTTGCCATTTTCTTTATAAAAATCAAATGAAGTAACATGATTCAGATACAAACGGTTGAATACAAATGCCGGCTCAGATTTTAATTGCTGTTCAATTTTCTCGTATAAAGCATCCGACACAAAACGTCTGGTGATTTCAGGCTTTTTCAACATCAGCGCCGTCATGATTTGCATGTAACCATTGCTGGCTTTATCTTCCAATAACTGCAACGAAAAATCCTGTTTTTCGTCCATTTGTGCTCTGATTTTTTTAGAGAATTTTCCTTGTTTCTCATATTTAGCGTTGGAATTATAATAGTCATCCGGTTGTGTAATTTCAGCCAAAATCCAATCATAATCTCCTAAATACGTAATGGTAGAACAATACGGACATTTGGCAGTTTCTCCACCATCAGCAGGCAAATTACCACCACAATTCGGGCAATTAGTGGTGTGGTATAAATCTTTTTCTTTGACGCCTGATTTCTTGATGAAAGACCAAAAATCGGTTGCCTGAATGGTACCGCCATCATTGAGCCTTGTAAATTTTTTCGATTCAAAACCATCATACATAGAATACTGAATGCCAACATGTACAATATCATAAACACCATCGGTTTCTACATCGTCTATAAAAACATGATGAATATTGATGTTGGAAATCTCATTCATCTGCTCTATTTGCTTCATCATGATGAACTGAGTATGGAATCGCTGATAGACACCGTCTGAAATCCATTTACGCACATTTGATAAATCCTGAAACATCCAGGCATTTTGAATTTCAGTAAATGCGGTTCTAACTTTATCTTTGAATTTAAAGGTATCAAAATCAGGATTTTTAGCAAGAAAATCTTCCGGTATTTTGTCTTGCTTGGTGCTTGTGTTAAAACCTGTTGAAGGATGGTGTCCCGGAATGTTATTTAAACCGCTGACAGCCTGATAACTTTTAGAAGCCTTATATACCACAAAAATTATAATTGCCAGCACGATAATATTAATCGGAAATGGCAACATAAAAATCAACCGAAGCAACCAGTAAATAAGATAAATAATAGCACCGCCGTCGCCACCATCACCGCCGCCGCCACCGCCTGAATGACCACCGCCGCCACCGCCAGCTGCTGCAAAGACCGTCGTGACAAACATTAATAATAAAACGAAAAGTATAATTCGATTAGCGGTAAACTTAGTTTTCATGGTTGGTTTTGTATCATAAATATAATTAATTCAAAATTAGTTCCTGAATTTGTCTTGTTGCCATGAATTAAACTGTTAACAAAAAACGCCACGGCAACCATTTATCATTTTCTGCATATTCAATACCTATTCGTGGTGTGGCCGTGATTTGCGACTCAGGAAGATCAAAGGCCGATTGTTCTATCCAGACATTGTTTCCTGTCAACTCCATTCCGTAATGTGATTTGGTAATTCCTAATGCCTGACAAACCTTACCGGGTCCGTTGCATAAGTTTTTATCCATTCTTATTTTTTTACGTCTGCGCAATATTTCATCAACACCAATTGTTGGTCTGATGGACCGGATTAAAACAGCCTGTGCAACATCTTTGCTGCCTGTCACAATATTAAACAAATGATGCATGCCATAACAAAGGTAAACATATGCCAATCCGCCTGCATCAAACATGATTTTGGTGCGCTCTGTTTTTCGTTTATTATAAGCGTGACACCCTTTTTCAATCTCACTGTAAGCTTCTGTTTCGGTAATAATTCCACCTGTTCGAATGCCATTTATTTCAGTAACCAGCAGTTTACCTACTAAATCTTTTGCTAAAAAAACAACATCTTCCTGTTGGAAATATTTCTTACTGAGTTTCATTTGTTTGGTGAATTTATAAAAATTATAGCTTGTTTAAGCTTATTTTTGTCACATGCAACAAGGCAACCTTTATTTGATACCAACAGTATTAGCAGAAAACGCCACTCAAACAATTCCTGCTTATATCAAAGACATTATTATTGATACTGATTTTTATATTGTAGAAAATTTAAAAACAGCACGTCGGTTTATCAAATCTATTTATAAAGAAAAAAATATTGACGAATGTGTTTTTCTGGAAATGGACAAACATAAAAATTATCAGTTCGATGATAATTTTCTGACAGAAATATTTAACGGAAAGAATATTGGTTTAATGAGCGAAGCAGGCGTTCCCTGTATTGCCGATCCGGGAAATAAAGTGGTGGAAATTGCCCATGAAATGGAAATTAAAGTAGTTCCGCTGGTTGGACCAAGTTCTATTGTATTAGCTTTAATGGCAAGCGGATTTAATGGTCAGCAGTTTGCATTTAATGGTTATCTGCCTATTGATTCGGCTGAAAGAAAAAACAAACTATTACAAATGGAAGCAGCCGGAAAGAAAGGAACTACTCAGCTATTTATGGATACTCCTTACAGAAATCAACGCCTACTGGAAGAAATTATTCAGTTTTGCAAATTCGATACGATGTTATGTATTGCGTGTAACATTACTGCAAAAGATGAATATATCAAAACATTGCCGCTGGCGGAATGGAAAAAACGAAAACCTGATTTGAATAAAAAACCCGCTATCTTTATACTCGGAAAATAGAACACAGGTAGTATTGATTTAATAAGTTATTATGATTTTAATAGACGACGTTTTAATAAGTGATGATGTAGTGGAAAAACAATTTGTTTGCAACATCAAAAAATGCAAAGGAATTTGTTGTGTGGAAGGCGACAGTGGCGCACCTGTTGAAAAATCAGAAACGAAAATTCTGAAAAAAATTTATCCTAAAATAAAAAAATATTTGCTGCCTGAAGGCATAAAAGCAATAGAAGAACAAGGCACTTTTGTAGATGAACCGGATGATGAATATACTTCATATGCAACACCATTAATAGATGGCGGTGCGTGTGCTTATGTTAATTATGAAAAAGACGGCACAATTTCCTGTGGCATAGAAAAAGCCTGGAAAGATGGTGTTACCGATTTTCAGAAACCAATCAGTTGTCACTTATATCCGATACGATTGAAGCCTATGGATACCGTAACCGCCATGAACTATGACGTTTGGGATATCTGCAGCGATGCCTGCAAGCTAGGAAAGAATTTAAAAATGCCTGTTTACGTGTTTCTTAAGGATGCATTAATTCGCAAGTTCGGAGAAGAATTCTACGAAACCTTAGACCATGCCGCACATCAGCAGTGATTTATTTCATACTACCTAATGCGCTGAGTCCAACCAGCATAGCAAGTACACCGAACACCATAAAAACCAAAGAAATGATAGCCAGTATTCCATAGAAACGAAATACGGATCTCAATCTTTTTAATCCTGATTCGAGCGCCAGTGTATCATTACTTGACAATGCAGCATTTATATTGTTGGAAAATTGCAACATTCTGACACCAGGATAGAGCATGATTAATCCGATGACAGCATAATAAACCGCCATAAAAATTCCTACAGATCCGGAATATAAATTTGGCATAGTTTGCCCTGTTGCTGCTGCTTGCATACCTGACATTGCACTCATAAATTTTCCGAAAAACAACCCGATAATAACGATGATTGCAGAGAATACAATACTGATAATCGCCAAAAACTTTGCCCATTTTGCGGTTTGTCTCAAAAAATCTTTTGAAGAAGAGTTTAATTGCAAATCACTTCCAGATGCCAGACCACTGTCTAAAATTTCCTGATTTTCCATGTGTTGAATTTATAGTTTTAAAAATAAAATTAAAGTGTTCCCAGTGCAATCTTCACCATATCATTAAAAGAACTTTGTCGTTCTTCGGCAGAAGTCGCTTCATGTGTCACCAGACTATCACTAATGGTAAATATGGCAAGCGCATTTGCTCGATACTTTGCAGCTATCGTATACAGCGCTGCCGTTTCCATCTCGACACACAATACTCCGTATTCTGCCCATTTTTTGTAAGAATCAGGTTCATCATCATAAAATTCATCAGATGATAATATGTTTCCTGTTTTTACGGAAATGTTTAATTCTTTTGCGACCTGATAAGCTTTCATCAGCAATTCAAAATTAGCCGTTGGTGCAAAATCAGCTCCGTGAAATTTATTCCAGTTTACGGCCGAATTAGTACTGGCAGCAAGTGCCATGACGATATCTTTTACTTTAACGGACTCCTGAAAGGAACCTGCAGTGCCAATTCTGATTAAATTTTTTACCTCATATTCTCTGATGAGTTCATTTACATAAATCGAAATAGACGGAATGCCCATGCCGGTTCCTTGTACCGAAACTCTTTTGCCATTGTAATATCCGGTATATCCTAACATTCCTCGTACTTCATTATAACAGACGACATCCTGTAAAAAAGTTTCTGCTACATGTTTGGCTCTCAGCGGATCGCCTGGCAATAAAATCGTTTCTGCAATTTCTCCTTTTTTTGCTGCTATGTGTATACTCATTACTTTCTATAGTTTAATAAGTTTGTTCTGAACCTTTTTGTCCGGTTACTATTTGTATTCCATTGCTGGTGCCAATTCTTGTAACGCCTGCCTTTATAAATTTTTGTGCTGTTTCAAAATCACGGATGCCACCGCTTGCTTTTATTTGTATTTTATTTTGCGTAACTGATTTTAATAGTTCAACATCTTCCAATGTAGCACCGGCAGTGCCAAATCCGGTGGATGTTTTTACAAAATCTGCACCGGCACTTAAAA
>DAOORG010000070.1:0-10899 GCA_035389165.1 Chitinophagales bacterium | reverse complement strand
ACATATTGTGCATTTACCGTTTGTAACAAAAAAATAAAAGCGAAAAGGAGTAAAATATTTTTCATTGAATGGGTATCACAATTTAAATATAATGAAAAATAATCTACTATGACTTGAAATAAAAAATCCGGACACTTGCGTATCCGGATTCGATATATAAAGTGGTTTGTGTCTTACTTAACCATTGCTCAGCGCTGCCGCACCAGAAACGATTTCTGTTAATTCTGTAGTGATGGCTGCCTGACGTGCACGATTGTACATGATGTTCAGCGATTTCAATAATTCGTTTGCATTTTCCGTTGCTTTGTCCATCGCGGTCATACGCGCACCATGTTCGGAAGCATTAGAATCTAACAAGTATCTGAAAAATTGTGTTTTCAAAATCTTCGGCACCAAATCTTTTAGAATTTTATCTTGTGAAGGTTCGAACATATAATCCGCTTTCCCTTTAGATGTTCCATTTGCAGCTACCGTTGTTTTAATAGGTAAAAACTGTTCTGTAGAAGGTATTTGAGTACCGGCATTTTTAAACTGTCCGTATACTACTTCCACCACATCGTATTCTTTCTGCTCAAAAGCATACATTATATATTCTGCCGCTTTCGACGCTGTTTCGAAAGATAAATTGCCAAACAAATTGCCAAAATCATTATTTACTTTAAATTTAGAAGATTTGAAAGCATCGTATCCTTTCTTACCTACTGTAAGAAAATCAATTTTTCCTTTTGCAGCCAGTTCAGGATATTTTTCGTTTAATAAAACCTTTGCAGATTTGATGGTATTGGCGTTGAAACCGCCGGCAAGTCCTTTATCAGAAGTAATTACCACGATTAACACCTTTTGCACCGCACGCTGAGTGGCAAATGACGTATTCATTTCACCACCTAAATTAGAAGCGATGTTTTGTAATACTTTATTTAACTGATCAGCATAAGGACGTATCTGTACAATTCTTTCCGTTGCTCTTCTTAATTTTGCAGCAGAAACCATTTTCATGGCTTTAGTGATCTGTGTCGTAGACTTCACAGATGCCATTCTTAATCGTACTTCTTTTAAATTTGCGCCCATTTTAATTTAGAGTTTGAGATTGGAGATTGGAGATTGGAGATTAGAGATTTAAGAAAATTCTCTCACATCTCTTCTCTCTTATCTATTTATCTTTATGCATATCCGCCTTCCATAGATTTTGCTAATGCTTCTACTTTTCCGGTAGCTTCATCACTCAATCCGCCTTTTTTGAATTCTGCCAATACTTCAGGATGTTTTGCTTCCAGTGCACTTAAGAAATCACTTTCAAAAGTACGCACTTTTTCTACTGCTACATTTCTTAATAATCCTTTAGAACCTAAGTAAATAATAGCCACTTGTTTTTCTACCGTTAACGGTGAATACTGTGGTTGTTTCAAGATTTCCACGTTACGCTTACCTTTATCGATTACTGCTTTTGTTGCAGCATCTAAATCCGAACCGAATTTTGCGAACGCTTCCAATTCACGATATTGAGCCTGATCTAATTTCAATGTACCGGCAACTTTTTTCATCGATTTAATTTGTGCATTTCCACCTACACGAGATACCGAAATACCTACGTTAATAGCCGGACGCACACCTGCGTTGAATAAGTTGGCTTCCAAAAATATCTGACCGTCGGTAATAGAAATTACGTTGGTTGGAATATAGGCAGAAACGTCACCAGCCTGTGTTTCAATAATTGGAAGTGCTGTTAATGAACCACCGCCTTTTACTCTTCCTTTCAAAGAAGCCGGTAAATCATTCATTGTTTGCGCGATGCCATCGTTGTTGATTACTTTAGCCGCACGTTCTAATAAACGTGAGTGTAAGTAGAATACGTCACCAGGATATGCTTCACGTCCTGGAGGTCTTTTTAACAATAATGAAACCTCACGGTAAGCTACTGCTTGTTTAGATAAATCATCATATACGATTAATGCAGGACGACCGGTATCTCTGAAAAACTCACCGATTGCAGCGCCTGCAAATGGTGCGTAGAACTGAATCGGAGCCGGATCTGATGCATTCGCCGCAACGATTACTGTATATGGCATTGCGCCATTTTCTTCCAAGGTTTGCGCGATATTTGCCACTGTAGATGCTTTTTGACCACATGCTACATAGATACAAAATACAGGCTCTCCTTTTTCGTAAAATTCTTTTTGGTTGATGATAGTATCAATAGCGATTGCCGTTTTTCCAGTTTGACGGTCACCGATGATTAACTCACGTTGTCCGCGACCAATTGGAATCATGGCATCGATAGACTTGATACCTGTTTGCAAAGGTTCTGTTACCGGCTGACGATAGATAACACCCGGAGCTTTTCTTTCCAAAGGCATTTCAAATAACTCACCGCCTATTGGTCCTTTACCGTCGATAGGTTGTCCAAGTGTATTTACCACACGGCCTAACATACCTTCACCTACACTCAGAGAGGCGATTAAGCCGGTACGTTTCACGCTGTCACCTTCTTTAATTTCGTCAGAAGCACCCATTAACACGACACCTACATTGTCTTCTTCCAGGTTTAAAGCAATTGCTTTCATGCCATTAGAGAATTCAACTAATTCACCGGCTTTTACCTGTGATAATCCGTAAACACGTGCAATACCGTCACCTACTTGCAGTACGGTACCTACTTCTTCCAGTTGAGCTTCTGTAGAAACGTTTCCTAGTTGCTGACGCAGTATCGCTGATATTTCATCTGGTCTTACTTCTACCATTGTATTTAATTTTAGAACCCTAAATCCCGAAAGGAACCCGGATTAGTTAAGAGAAATTTCTTTTTTAATTTTATTCAATTTATATCGAACTGAATTGTCGTATAGTTTGCCACCAAAATCCACGATAAAACCGCCGATAATAGCTGCATCCGTTTTTTTGTTGATTTTCACATTCGGATAACCGGATTTTGCTTTTATGAATGCAATAATCTGTTGTTCGTTTGCTGCATCCAGTTCAGAAGCTGTCGTTACGGTTACTTCAGAGATGCCTTTACTTTCATTGTATTGTTTTACGAAAGCAGCTATCACATCCTGCACATAAGCTTCGCGATTGTGTTCTACTAATAATTTCAGAAAATTATCTGTCAGCGCATTTACTTTTCCGTTAAAAACCAAAGAAGCAATGGTTAGTTTTTTATGGCTTTTGATAATCGGACTTTTAAAAACGGCCTTCAGTTCTTTACTGGATTTTAAAGTAGCATCAATTAATCCTAAATCTGCATAAATAGCATCTAACGAGCCTGCCGAAACTGCCTCGTTAAATAATGCTTTTGCATATCGTTTTCCTACTTTTTCCGCTGACATTAGTTCATTTTATCTACCAATGAATTAATATATGACTGCTGGTCTTTTGTTGCATCCAACTCACGTCCTAATACTTTCTGTGCAATTTCCAGAGAAAGTTTGCTTACTTCATTTTTCACCTCAGCCAAAGCTGCTTTCTTTTGAGCATCAATTTCCACTTTAGCAGAAGCTACAATTTTTGCAGCTTCATCTTTCGCTTTACTGTGCGCTTCAGCAATAACAGATTCTTTAATCTCTTTAGCTTCTTTTAAGATTTTAGCGCTTTCTTCTCTTGCTTCTTTTAATAAAGCAGCATTATCAGATTGCAATTGCTGCATCTCATTTTTTGCTTTATCTGCTGCAGAAAGAGCATCATCTATAGATTGTTCTCTGTCTTTAATAGCTTTTACTATCGGTTTGAAAGCAAATTTGCCCATTAAAAACCAGAACAACAAGAAGATGAGTGTCATCCAAAACAGCAAACCCAAATCGGGCAAGATTAGACTCATTGGATCAAATGCTAAAATATGCATACGATTCATTTTTAAATACCATTAAGGTAAGTTACTCGCTTTTAAGAGCGAAATATTATTATTTGTGATGATGAAAAAGACGTGATTGTGCACATAGAACAGTCAATTATTGTTTGAGCAATATTGAGCAATTTCTATGACTATTTCATCAAGAAAGAGAAGATAATAGCGATTAACGCTGCACCTTCTACTAATGCTGCTGATAAGATCATAGCACCTCTGATATCTGCAGATGCTTCCGGCTGACGTGCAATAGCTTGTGTTGCATTGCTACCGATTAAACCGATTCCGATTCCTGCACCTAAAGCTGCTAAACCTGCACCCAGCGCCGCGATTCCTGTAATTGTCATAACTAAAAATTTTTAATGTTTATGAATAATTTAAATTAATGATGTTCTGTGCCATGATGCTCATGCTCTTCCACTGCTGCACCGATGAAAATCGAAGTCAGCAAAGTGAATACATAAGCCTGTAAAAACGCAACAAATAATTCCATTGTATTAACAAACAATACTATTGGAATAGCCATACCACCACCTAGTGATGCACCGCCAATACTTTGTCCCATTTTACCGAAAATGAAAATCAAACTCACAATACTTAATATTGCGATGTGACCGCCAGTTATGTTGCCAAACAAACGAAGCATTAATGCAATTGGTTTAATGAAAAGGCCAACTACTTCTACCGGTGTTAAAATAACCAGTACCCATTTTGGAACACCTGGCATTGCGAATACGTGTCCCCAATAGCTTTTGTTTCCATTAATATTGATGATTACAAAAGCAATTAATGCCAATGCAAACGTGAATGCTATATTTCCGGAAACATTAGCACCGCCCGGAAAGAATGGTACTAAACCGAGCAAATTGTTTATTAAAATAAAAAAGAAAACAGATAGTAAGAAAGGAACAAATTTTTCATATTTCGGTCCGATATTCTGTTTTATTACATCATCTACTAAATATTGTATAATTGGCTCTAAAGCTGATTGAATTCCTTTAGGTGATTTATTGCCATTTTTAACGTATGCATTCTTTACCGAGAGCAAGATTATTGTAAGTATAATAAAGCCGAGCAAAGTTGTGAATACATTTTTTGTAATAGAAAAATCTAAAAATTTTGATGAATCAGTTGCGGTAAAATAAGACATTATATTTGTGCTTCTGTTGCCAGTTGCAGCATCTACTACTCTACCTGTATGTTCATCTAATTTATAACCATCCACTTCTTTTTCACCGCCTTCAAAAACTGCAGAAGAGAAAACAGATAATTTTCCGTCTCTTAACAAGATGCATGGTAAATGTAACGAATAATGATTATGACCAACAGTTGCAATATGAAACTCATTTGCATCTGCTACGTGGTTCATGATGTGTTCTACCACTTCTTCAGAAGCATCTTTCTTTTCTGTGTTTTCTCCGCTTGTATGCGTTTCTGTATTGGCTTTTAATGCGAACGGCATTAGCAAGACGAACAGAAAAATGAATATGTTAGATTTGTTTACCACTTTGCTTTAAAATTGCGCTGCAAATGTACGCATTTGTAAAGGAATTTTTGGTTTTCAGTCAAATTAAATGTGTGTTAAGGGAATAAAAAAAGCTATCCAATTGGATAGCTTTATATTAAATGAGAAAACAAATGATTATGAGCCTATTGTTTAACAAAAGTTCTGACAGCTAAACCCCAAGCACATAATGCAGCACCAGGGTGTGTTGTAGAAGGACTTGTATCAGCGAATTCAAAAACTTTCCATGAAAAAGTTATTGGTGACAAAGAAGTAATTTGTGGTGGATATAAATTATCATATTGTTGTATTGTTAGTGCATTAGGTGCAGAAGGTGATACAAGCTTGAGAGCGTTACCACATAAACTTGTCTGAGCTGGAAAATCTAAACTATCTGTACCCAAAGAGCTTCTGTAATTATATAATAATGTTGGATTGTCATCAACAGCAGCACCACCATGGTTGGTCAACAAATAAACACCAGTATTGACTAAAGTTAAATCAATTATAAAACCATTTGAAGTTCTTTGATAGGATCCTGATAAATCAGATGGACCAGGATTAGATAATGGGCCAGCTAAAATTAAAGTCGGAGCTATTACTGCTTTGTAATTGCTTAAATTAAATACTTCAAAACTTAGAGTTGATGCTCCAGAAGATGTTGTATCTGGCCATGCAACTAAATCAGATTTTAAAACATAAACAGTATCTTTTCCAGTTTTTCCACCAAAACCGTTAGCAAAACCAACTATTGAGTCTACAGCTACACCAACTGTATCAGGAATCAGAGCCGAAATACCACCAGTTCCTGTTGCCGAAATATAGGAAGGGTCTGTAAAGTTCTCAACAATATCAGGTATAGATACTATAGTCTGAATACTTTTAACATTATCACTTTTCTCACAAGAGAGTATAAAAAAACTAAATGTAACTAATATTAATATATTTTTCATAATTTATAAATTTATTTGATTAATTATCCCAAAAAACTCTATTAGTTAATGAATGTTGTGCAGGTGCGTTTGCATTAAAACTCAATTCATTATCAGAGTATAACAAAATGGAAGGAAAATTATTATCTCCCATTGAATTTCTAGTCGGGGATCTAAATATACCACCTACTCCTCTAAATATTGTCTGAGAAGGTGTATCAAAGCGTCTAACCTCTATCCAAGATTCAACATTCTGTAATCCATTAAATGCTATCCATTTTTGTATTGCGATACTTTTTAATTGAGAATTTAGATCTGTTGCATCATATGCACCAGATGAACCCAAATAACTATCAGCGTCAGTTTCAGAAAAACCAAGGTAATCAAAATTTAATTTCACAGCGTTATCATAGAATACAGTTGCTGGATCTGATATCCAACCTCTGGCAGCAGCTTCGGCTAAGATGAAATATACTTCATAGGCAGATATCAGTATAACAGGAGCTGAAGATTTATATACAAAAGTTGGTGTTTTGAAATTTGAAAAAAGTGCTTCATTAGTTGCTTGATTTTCTACATCTCCATAAGGTATACCTTTATAAACACCTGAAGTTACTTGGTTATAAAACTTTTGTATACGAGGGTCAGCTGTTAATTCTAAAAATTTAATTGAAGTTTCACAACCTGTAAAAGCTGGAGCACCTCTATCGCCAGCAAAAAGAGGGTTAAAGCTATTTGTACCACCAGTGAAAGGAACAAAGCATGCATCCGTATTAGATAAAATTAAGGGTTCGTTAGCCCAAATATCTGCAAATTTTTGTTTAATCGCATCTACAGAAGCTGCATCCGTATTTGCTTGTCTAATATAAATCTTTAATTTCAGCGAGTTAGCAAATTCAATCCATTTATTAATATCGCCGCCGTAAATTACATCATCATCACCTGGAACTAACATGCCTGGTACTGTAGTATTTAAATCACTAATTGCCTCGTCGATTTTAACGATAAGGTCTTTATAAATTTCAACATCATCATCAAATTTAGGAGAAACGTTACTACCGTCTGCAATTTCACCTTTGAACGCCTCGGAATAAGGTACATCTCCGAAGCAATCAGTTAAAACTTGAAAATGATACGCTAATAAAAGTTTTGCAATTCCAGAATATAATGGTTCTGAAGATTTAGCAACAAAGTTTAAATCAGCTAAGCCTCTTGCATAATAAAAGCTCCAAGGATTATTTGAAACAGCACCTGGATACTCATGTCTATCTAAATTCTGAAGTGCAATACCTGGTCTACCTGTCCAATATTGTGAAAAATATCCACATGTACTAGATAAAAAATCTCCTTGAGCAGTCGCAGCCCAAACAGTACCTGCAGAAAGTGTTAAACTTAATTTTGAGGTAGTTGGATTATTTGGGTCAGTATTTACATCTAAAAATTTTTGACAAGATGTAGAAAGTACTATTGCCAAGAGTAAAGCACTAATTTTTATATTTTTCATTTTATTCATTTTATGATATTAAATTAGAATGTTATTTTAAGATCAAAACCTACTGAACGTGTACTTGGAGTTGCCACAGACTCTACACCCACTTCATCAGAATTTAAACCAGAACCAGATACTTCTGGATCGGCAAAGGTATTTTCTTTAGGCAACCAAAACATTAGATTTCTACCTATCAAACTTAGAGAGATTGATGAAATTGGTACATTTTTGAAAGCTTTAGAAGGTACAGTATAACCAATACTAGCTTCACGCAACTTTAAATAAGTTCCATCAATCAGGAAGGTACTAGATGGAGCAGCTTCCAAATAATTATAAATTCCTACAGGTATTGTATTTGGTGTAAAAACACCTGGTGCAGTTTGGATTACTGAATTAGGGAACACAATAGGATCTCTAGAACCATTTACAACAGTAGTCAAAGAAGTACCATTAAATTCTGTATTGCTCTTAGAGTATGAGAAAAATTGACCTCCATTTTTATAGTCAAACAATACAGACATAGTAAAACCTTTGATGTTAATATCACCACCAAAGCTTAATCTGTAATTTGGTTGATAATTACCAAAATATTTTGGGTTTGCTAAATCAATTTGAGGAAATCCGTTTTCGTTCACTATAATATTACCAGCTGGGTCTCTTAAATAGTCAATTGCTTTATAAGTACCAAACGGCAAACCTTCAGCTGCAACAATTGTAGTAGGACCATGATTTCCAGGTACTGCTAATGCACCAATTTGTAATTCATCAATACCATCAGCAATCTTAATAACTTTGTTTATGTTTTTTGTAAACGAGAAGAAAAGGTTCATACTATAGCCTTGTTTCAGGTTAAATGGTTTTGCTTTTACCATTAACTCATGTCCTTTGTTAACCATTTTACCAATGTTAAAAGCTTGAAATAAATAACCGCTTGATGGTGGTAAATTAACATTTACAATTTGTTTACTATGATTAGAATGGTAGTATGTGTATTCAAAATTTAATCTATCGTTAAAAAGACCTAGATCTACTCCACCTTCATAAGTAGTTGTTAATTCAGGTGATAAGTTAGGGCTTCCAATGGTATTTCCAAGCGTAGCACCACCTTGATCATTGAATGGGAATCCTACATTGAAACCACCATCATTTGTTGAAATTGCAGGATTAACTACAAAAACAGAATTTAACAAATAGGTTCCTGCATCTTTACCTGTTGTACCAATATTTGCTCTGATCTTAGCATATGACAACCACTTATTTGGTTGTTTAAATAATTCTGTTGGTACAAAAGACACACTACCTGCTTGATAGAAGAATCCATTATTACCTTTAGGCAATGTAGAAGACCAGTCATTTCTTGCAGAATAATCAATCGTTAATAAATTCTTGTAAGAAACTGATAGGTTACCATAAGCTCCAAATATTCTATAATGACGACTTAAATTATCTGTTTCAGGAAATGTGCTACTGTTGCTTAAACTATAGAAACCTGGGATAAGAAGTCCGCCAACTGTATTACCTGTGATTTGATTTCGAGTTGCTTCAAAATAATTATAACCACCTAAAACTGCAATTTTAAAATTTTTCTTTTTACCTAGTTCTCTGGAGTAATTCGCGATAACATCAATTGTTAACTCGTTTCTTTTATCCATTCCTTCAGAATATAAACCAGCACTAAAATTATCTTGTCTATCATGTGGTTCTAAAACTCCATCTGTCCATACGTCATGTGGCAAATATTGATACTGAGGATATTTTTCTTGAGTATTACTTAAAATAAAATTATTTCCTACTCTAGCAGTTAACTTTAAGTCTTTTATTGGCTTGTATGAAATACTTGCTTTTCCAAAGACATTATCTACATTATTTAACAAAAATGTATTATCCAAAATAAAATATGAATTTTGGTTGTATGTACCATAGTACCCAGCAAAATCATGGAATGGGCTATTGTAATCTCTAAGTTCTCTTACTGGAATGTCAACTGGAGTTTGAATTAAATCCAAGTAAGCTGGTCTATATAACACTTGGTTATCAAAACTACCACCTTCTGTTGCACCTCTTTGATTTGTTCTTGTATAAATTACACCAAATTCAGCTGAGAATTTTTCAGATAAATTGGCAGTTGCATTCGCATTAAATGTATTTCTTTTTAAGTATGTATGTGGGATTATACCTTTATTGTTTAAATTAGTATAAGAAAAATAATAATTAAATTTATCCGATCCACCATCAAAAGAAATGCTGTTTCTGTTTGTTATTCCTAAATCAAAGAAACTTTGAAGTTGATTTTTAACCGCACTATATGGTTTTGATAGTTGAGTTAATTGACCATTTACAAGTACGGGACTTGTCCATGGCCTAACAACACCATCCAATCTAGGACCCCAAGAAAAATTTTCTCCTGTATTAAAATCTGTTCCGGCACAATTACAAGAAGCATATCCTTGTCCAAATTTATCTTGTCTCTTTAATACTATATAAGGTTTATCAAAGGTAACACCAGATGAAATTCCAACTTTAACACCTTTTTTATCCCTAGTAGTACCCTTTTTAGTTGTGATTAACACAACACCAGCGGCTCCTCTAGAACCATATAAAGACGTAGCAGCAGGTCCTTTCAACACAGTCATAGATTCTATATCTTCCGGATTAATATCATTACCTCTATTTCCAAAGTCAACATAATTTCTTTCATCACCTTGACCGCCACCTCCAGCAGAGCCGGAGTTGCTTATTGGAATACCATCAACTACAATTAATGCGTTATTACCACCTGTTAATGAACTTTCGCCTCTAAGTACAATTCTAGTAGATGCACCTACAGCACCAGATGCTTGTGTAATATTAACACCTGCAACTTTTCCTTGTAATGCGTTGAGTGCACTTCTTTGAACCACTTTGTTCAAATCTTCAGATTTAACGGTTTGGTTTGCATACCCAACACTATTTTTATTTCTTTCTAATGCCAATGCTGTTATAACCAATTCTTCTAACTGATTTCCTTCTGCTGCCATCGCAGCATCAACAGTTAAGGATAAAATTGTTTTTTCCAGATTTGTGTATCCAACGTAGGAGAAAACTAAAGCTGTAACATCTTTTGGAAGCTCTAATGTGTACTTTCCATCAATGTCAG
>DAOORG010000069.1:0-10906 GCA_035389165.1 Chitinophagales bacterium | reverse complement strand
AAAAAATCACCGGATGTAATTCCTTGTACAGTAAAATTAAGTTTGTATTCTTTTGCACCGTTTACTTGTTCAGGTGTGATTTCTATAATTTGTTTGTTTCCATTTTTCATGCTGACAATATCCGGCGTGGTATTTTCAATTGTAAATTGTGTTGCGCTATTGATATTTTGCAAACCTTTAATCGTGATAAAAATTGTCGCTGTTTCACCTTTCTTTACTTTTATTTTATCATAACCAACCGTCATTTTTACAGGATACACAGCTTGAGTGCATTTAGGTTTAAAATCTTCCATTACTTTAATTTCCATAGTATCGGTAAGTACCATTTTTTCCGGTACTTCTACAATACATTGACGCGGTGATTCTGCCATGACTTGGAAATTTACATTTCCAATACTGACTCTTGTATTTGCACCATTTCCATCAAAAGTGCCTGTTATTCTTAAGGGTTTACCTAATAAAATATGTTCCGGTGATAAACAGCCATCAACAGGAATTACCGGCGCTGAAACGGGTTTTATTTCTTGTTTATATACTTTATTGTAAGTTTCCGTTAAAGAAAGTATTAACGAAGAGGTGATTTTTAATGGCAAAAGATTAATTAAATGATTAGGTGTAATGTTAATCATGGTTTGCATCACATTCGTGTGATTATCCGGATTGGAAAAATTAAATTTATACTTTCGAACTTGTGCTAACGAATATTCCAGTTGCTCGTCTGTTATACCTGCTGTATATACATTATAGGTACCGAAAATCTTATCACCATGTTGTAAATCATCAGGAAGATAAACGGAAACAAACGCATATTTGGTATCAAAAACAATGGTGGTTAATCCATTTTCAGTTGTCATCGTTTGAGCAGACAACTGCAGAGATAAACAGGATATGGTAAAAAATATTAAAAGTATTCTTCGCATAAAATCATTTTAAAAATCTAACTGACGTAAAATTACAAAAGAAGATTGATTCTATTTTGCAACTTTTATATACATTTGAGGATTAAATAATGACAACTATTAAACGATATATTTTTACATCGGATCGATTAGGTTTTAGAAACTGGATGAAAGAAGATATTGCAATACTTTCTGAACTAAACGCAGACAAAGAAGTAATGAAATATTTTCCTGCAACACAAACTAAAGAACAAACCGTTCTATTTATTGAGCGAATGCAACAAGAATTTGAAGAAAAAAGTTATTGTTATTTCGCCGTTGAAACATTACACAATCAGGAACTAATCGGATTTATTGGTATTCATGAACAAACATTTGAAGCCGATTTTACGCCTTGTGTAGATATAGGATGGCGACTCAAACGAAGCGCCTGGAAACAGGGTTTTGCTTCTGAAGGTGCAAAAAGAGTTTTACAATATGCATTCAACGAATTAAAACTGGATACCATTTATTCCATCGCTCCGGAAATCAATCTACCATCTGAAAATGTGATGAAAAAAATTGGAATGAAAAAGTTGCGCACCTTTGATTTTTCTTTACTCAAAGATAATCGATTGAAAAGTTGTGTCCTTTATCAGATAACAAAAGAAATGTATGATCAACAATCAAGTTGAAATAAAATAATCCACTTTTTTTACTGTTTTCCTTTTTACATTATTTCATTAAATTGCAGTATATAAATTAAAATTAATGCCGAAAACATACAGAGAAGGTGCATTAGGTGCACTAATGGACGAATATGAACGTGCCGCAAAAGATTTACAAAAACTTTTACGAACCATTGACTCCACAACTTATTTGCTGATTCTTGATACCAAAACAAAAGATAAAGATTGCCGGTCTATTGAAAACATCATGAATCATGTTGTCAGAGCAGGTTATTCGTATTCAAACTATATTCGAAAACAATTTGGTGAAGATTTCATTGAACGAAAAATGAAATATGATGTAGGCACACCACAACTTGCGATCGCTGAAGTAAACAACATGCTGAAGTATACAGAAGAAAACCTTCAAAACAAATGGAAACTAACCTGGCGTAAAATTCAGGGCAACATCATTCATACTGCCTGGGGACAAGATTTTGACATTGACCAACTGCTTGAACATGCAATCGTTCATATTTTAAGACACCGCCGGCAAATTGAAAAATTAATGCTTCAACATAGTGTTGCAGCAAAAATTAAATACTAAAAATAGGTCATTTTAAAATTCAACTATGTATGAGATTATTCTTTAAAGTCAAACCATTCTTCATTAACACCATCTCTGGTAATATAGATAAATACCGTTTCTAACCGCTGGCGAGCCCAAGGTGTCTTACGTAAAAAAGTTAGACTGGATTTAATAGATGGCTCATTCTTAAAACAATTTGCTGGGACTTGATCATATAAACCATCCCAACTATAATATGCCAGCAAATACCGCAGCATCTTTTCCAGAGTGATGCCATGTAACGGATTGTTTTTTTGAGCTTCCATCATCAATTAAATTTATCAAGCAATATAGTAATAATTGTAAAATTAACGAGTCAATGAAAATATTAAGACACATTCGACAAAACAGAATCTAAGTATTATTGATTACTTTTGCGCCAATATAAATAATATGAGCATAGAATCAGAATTAAACATACGCAGCAAAAATCAATGTGAATTATGCAGCTCCACCAGTAACTTAAGTGTATATGATGTGCCGCCAAATGCACAACAAAGAATTGAAGACAGCCTTTTGGTGTGTTCAACTTGTTTGGCGCAGCTTGAAAAAAAAGAACCTTTAAATAGCGCTCATTGGAATTGCCTGCTGGAAAGTATGTGGAGCGAAGTACCTGCAGTACAAGTGGTTTCCTGGCGAATGCTGAACCGCCTGCGTGGCGAAAGCTGGGCAGTAGATGCAATTGACATGCTTTATTTTGATGAGGAAATGATGGCTTGGGCAAAATCTACCGGCGACCACGAAAATTCAAGTGAAGTAGAACTACACAAAGATTGCAACGGCACTTTACTGCAAAATGGTGATACCGTAGTTTTAACTAAAACACTGGATGTAAAAGGTTCCAGCCTAAAAGCCAGTTTAGGAACCGTAGTGAAAAATATTCGCTTAGTGCACGATAATACCGAACAAATTGAAGGAAAAATAGACGGACAAACCATTGTTATCCTAACTAAATATCTACGAAAAGGATAGATAGCTCATAAAAGTTCAAAAATAAAAATGCTCCGAAACCGGAGCATTTTTTATGATGTATGTGAAGTGTAATAAAAAAAGGCAAGTTACTTACAGCGCACCGCTCAACCAACTACCTTTGCTGCCTTCCGACCCTGGAGGATTTGTCAGGAGCTGGTCGTATAAGACTTGCCCGACTGCAAAGATACAACTTTATTCAAGATTCTAAATTAAAAATAAAGTTAAATAAATAACAGAAAACAATCTCCTGCAAAAACCTTCCATGTTTATTACTTACTTTTGGGTTTTCCCTTTTTCCTTCTTATTTTTAGACCATGACAGATTTTGATTTTAACAGCAACGAAGATACCATGCGACTTGCAGTAGATGAACTGAAAGCAAAATTGCAAAAAGTATATCTTGGCGGTGGACAAAAAAAGATTGATTCAGAACATAAAAAAGGCAAACTAACTGCCAGAGAACGAATAGAATATCTTTTGGATAAAAATACCGAATCTATTGAAATCGGTGCACTGACAGCTGAAGATATGTATCAGGAACAAGGCGGTTGTCCAAGTGGTGGCGTTGTTGTGGTGATTGGATATGTTTCCGGCAGACAATGCATGGTGATCGCAAACGACGCTACAGTGAAGGCAGGTGCTTGGTTTCCAATTACCGGAAAAAAGAATCTTCGGGCACAGGAAATAGCTATCGAAAATAAATTGCCGGTCATCTATCTGGTGGATAGCGCAGGTGTCTATTTACCCATGCAGGATGAAATTTTCCCTGATAAAGAAAACTTTGGAAGAGTTTTCAGAAATAATGCTAAGCTTTCATCCATGGGTATTCCTCAAATTGCTGCTATTATGGGTAGCTGTGTGGCTGGTGGCGCTTATTTGCCTATCATGAGTGATGAAAGTATAATTGTGGATGGCACTGGCAGTATCTTTTTAGCCGGACCTTATCTGGTTAAAGCGGCTGTTGGCGAAACCGTGGATAAAGAAACTTTAGGCGGTGCAGAAACACAAACAGCATTAAGTGGTGTTTGCGATTACAAAGTTAAAGATGATAAAGAAGCATTAGACACCATCAAAAAACTAATCAATAAATACGGACGTTTCGAAAATGCAGGTTTTGACAGAATAAAACCCAAAAAACCAAAATCGAACGAGAAAGAAATTTATGGCGTTTTTTCATCTGCAAAACCTTATGATGTCAAAGAAATTATTAAGCGATTGGTAGATGATTCTGATTTTACAGAATATAAAGAAGACTACGGACAAACCATCGTTTGTGCCTATGCACGTATGGATGGCTGGAGTGTTGGAATTGTTGCCAACCAGCGTTCGGTTGTAAAAAGCAAAAAAGGAGAAGTGCAGATTGGCGGTGTTATCTATTCAGATTCCGCAGATAAAGCAGCAAGATTTGTAATGTTGTGCAACCAGAAAAAAATTCCACTGATTTTCCTGCAAGATGTTACAGGTTTTATGGTTGGCTCGAGAAGTGAACATGGCGGAATTATTAAAGATGGTGCAAAATTAGTGAATGCCGTTTCGAACTCAACTGTTCCAAAATTTACTGTTGTAACCGGAAATTCTTACGGTGCAGGCAATTACGCTATGTGCGGAAAAGCATACGACCCAAGATTGATGCTGGCCTGGCCTTCTGCAAAAATTGCCGTAATGGGTGCAGATCAGGCAGCAAAAACGATTTTACAAATGCAAATGGGCTCGCTCGAAGCAAAAAATGAATTGGAAATTTCTGAAGAAGAAAAGCAAAAAATACTGGCAGATATCAGAGATCACTACAATAAAACTACAACCTCCTATTATGCAGCTGCAAGATTATGGGTGGATGCAGTTATTGATCCGTTAGATACCAGAAAGTGGATTTCAAATGGCATATCAGCTGCAAATAATGCGCCTGTAGAGAAATTTAATGTGGGTGTTTTACAAGTTTAAAAAATGAAAATTGAACATATGAAAAATTTAAAAAGAATTCTTATCCTGTTAATTCCGGTTGCCTTATTTGCTTGTAAAAAATCAGAAGTAGATCAAGCTAAGATTGACAGAGAAATCATTCGTAAATATATCGCAGACAGTGCTTTGGTGGCAGACTCTACTGCATCCGGATTGTTTTATGTTATTGCTGATTCCGGTGTTGGAACAAACAGACCAACTGTAAATTCAACTGTTTGGGTATACTATAAAGGTTATTACCCTCAAGGAGGAACATTCGATTCGAATGAACCAGGTTTACCAACCCGACTTTCGCTTAATAATACTATAAATGGATGGAAAGAAGGTATTCCATTAATTAAAAAAGGTGGAAAGATAAAATTACTGATTCCGTCTGCATTAGCCTATGGAACCACAGGAAGAGGAAGTATTCCGGGAAATTCAGTGCTGATATTCGACATTACACTAGACAGTTTCCAGTAAAATTGGAAGCTTTGATAAGAACAGGCATAAAAAAAACGGCATTGCTGCCGTTCTAAAAAAGCTATGCTAAATACTACATCCATTTCGCAACGAATGCATTAAGGTCTTTTCTTAGTTTATTAAATAATAATTCAAATGTCTGAAATCGATCTCTTAATTCGGTGTGATCATCCATTTTTCTTTTGTCGCTTGCAACAGGATTGTTTTCGATATTCTTAATGATATTGTCTTCACAAGCATTGATATCGTGTAACAGAATATCAATTTGTTCAGATTGTATGATTAATTTATTCTGAAAACGTTCAACCCAACCGTGCATTTCTCTGTCTGTATTTTTAGAAGCAACTTCTTCCAGACGTTTTTTCATCGTAGAAATATCTTCTTCATAGAAAGACAAAACATTTTTCCACTCTCTGTGGTCATGGTGTAATTCAGCTAATTTTTTCTGTTCTGGCATATTAAATTTATTTACAACAAAGTTGAACTTTAATCCAGAAACATTACATGATAAAAATCAGGATTTTAGATGATTTATTTCAGTATCAGCTATTTGGAAAAGAAATTATTCAGAACAATTTAAAAAGAGAAAAATCACAATTTAAGCAGACTGCAAATTTTTACCGGTGTTCACCATCGCCTTATCTTCGCTTTGCGTAAAGAAATGCGGATAGTTTTGATGTAGAAGCATTACAAACATATCATGAGGAACATCATGGAACGATCCATACTCTTTCAAATATTCCATAAACACCTCTCCTTTTTCATCATATTGCTGAAAGATAGAATCGTGTTCACCATCAAAATCCATTGGTTTCACACCTAAATGGTTGCATAATTCAACATTAAAAGCCGGCGTTGCTTTCACCCATTTTCCATTTAAATACATTTCGCAACAAGCATGAAAAACCAGCACATCCGTTTTCAAAATCTCAACAAGTTTTTCTACACCAATGTGATTTTTTACATCAAAAAAACAAAAACGACTTGGAATATCCGCCGCACGTAAACAGGCAACCAGCAAACAAGCTTTTTCAATACAATAGCCGCTTTTGGAATCGCGGTTAAATAAGCTGCTCGCCTTCATGGCAGTGTGTCTCAAATCGATATTATAAGGATTATATTTCCAGCCGTCTCTTACTGCATAATAAAGTTTAACGGCATTTTTTGTTTTGTCTATTTCATTTCCAATCGTATTCTTAACAAAACGCTGTATATCCGGCTGCTCACTGTCCACAAAATAAGTTGGACGCAAATACAATTCAATTCCCAATGGTGCGTTGTTCATGTTGTAAAGATATAAAAGCAAGCAGGCATTTTTGAATACCTTTGCCATTTCTTTTAAATGATGATACTAATACCATTTATTTTTCATCATTTAGTAACTATTGTGGGAAAAAATCAATTTCGTGCCCTAAAAAAATCTTAATTTAGCAACCAATTACATATGTCAGAAAATTTAGAACCAAAAGTACCCAAAAAACGCAAAACCAGTTTTGCGTATGCTGTCGTCAGTATTTCGATGATATTGTTTATTATCGGACTTTTTTCGTTTGGTGTTTTTGTAATACAGAAAGAGATTAATAAGATTAAAGAAGGTGTTCAGATTGACCTAAACTTAAAAGCAGACGTAACGCCTGAACAAAAAACGGCACTTGCTGCTTACCTTAAAAAACAAGATTTTATATCTAAAATAACGTTCAAAAGCAAAGAAGCTGCAGCAGACCAATTTGAAAAAGAACTCGGTCAGAATTTCCGCGAAATATTAGGTGAAAATCCGTTGTACGATGCTTATATCATCAACTTAAAAGCTGAGTTTTCCAATCCTGAATTTGTTAAAGAAGCAAAATCTCTATTTGTGGGTCAACCTGGTGTTCAGGAAGTTTTTTATTCTGATATGGCAGTAAACACAACCGGTGCCACCTTAAAACCCATTACCATTGGTATCGTTATTTTGAGTATCATCATGCTTATTGTAGCATTTATGATTATTGATAACACCATTCGACTGATGATGTATTCTCAGCGATTTACCATTCGAAGTATGCAGTTAATTGGTGCAAATGAATGGTTTATTATCAAGCCATACATAATCAAATCTGTAGTTTCAGGTGTTATAAGTGCCGTAATTGCTATTGTAATTTTGGCGAGTATCATCTATTTAACAATTTATAAGTTTTCTATTCAGTTTACAGGTCAAGATTTTGTAATTTTGTCGCTGATAGCAATCAGTCTGATTTTATTCGGTATTTTAATTTCAGTAACCAGCACTTATATGGCGGTGAATAAATACCTGAAAATTAAATTAGACGAATTATATTAAACATACTTTTTTATGGCAAAACAACCAACAAAAAATATTCCACAGGCAAAGCCGGCGCAGGCAACTGTAAAAACTACAGCCAAACCTAAAACAAGTACAGAAAGCTGGTTTCGATTACCAAGCAGCCAAAATACTACACTGTTGTTCGACAAGACCAATTACCTGATTCTTGGAGTAGGTGCTTTACTGATTATAATCGGTTTCTTTTTGATGAGCGGTGGCAACACAGATCCAAATGTGTTTAATGAAGCTGAAATCTATTCATTCAGAAGAATTACGTTGGCTCCTATTGTCATTATTACAGGTTTTGTTACCATTATTGTTGCTATTTTGAAGAAACCTGCTGCTAAATCATCCGAATCTTAATTATTAAAAGATATTGGTTATAAGTTATAAGTTATTAGAAAACAAATAACGTTTAACTTGTGTCTGATAACGTATAACTCACCACTAATGACCATTATTCAAGCTATCATCATAGCAATTGTAGAAGGGTTGACTGAATACTTACCGGTTTCCTCTACAGCTCATATGATTTTCACCAGTTCTATTTTTAAAATACAGGAAGATAATTTTGTGAAAATGTTTCAGGTTTCGATTCAGTTTGGTGCAATATTATCTGTTGTTTTTGTTTACTGGAAAAAATTCTTTGATTTTAAAAATATTAATTTCTATTTAAAGTTAAGTGCAGCAGTAGTTCCGGCTTTAGTACTTGGGAAATTATTTGATGATAAAATTGAAGCAGTCTTGGAAAAACCTATTCCAATAGCTATCGTCATGATTGTTGGTGGTATTATTTTATTATTTATAGACAAACTATTTACCAAACCACTCGTTCATACAGAAAAAGAAATTTCGTTTAAATCTGCCATAATTATAGGCTTTTGGCAATGCTTGGCCATGATGCCCGGTACCAGCAGAAGTGCTGCATCCATCATTGGTGGAATGCAACAAAAACTAAGCAGAAAAGCCGCAGCTGAATTTTCGTTTTTTTTAGCCGTGCCAACTATGTTAGCGGTAACGACATATTCCGTTTTCTTGAAAGACTGGAATGAAAATGGTGTTGAAATAAAAGGATTTGAATTGCTGTTTAGCGGCAATAATTTAATGTATTTTATAATTGGAAATATAGTTGCATTTATTGTAGCTGTTATTGCCATCAAATTTTTTATTGAAGTGATTACAAAATATGGTTTCAAACCTTGGGCATGGTATAGAATCATCATGGGTATCATACTCCTAATTTATTTTAGTTTTATACAATAAAATCTTTTCTGTTTTATAACCATGACCAATACTATGAATTTTGAACAAGGTGAAGTTATCCTGATTGATAAACCATTGGACTGGACAAGTTTTGATGTGGTAAATAAGATAAAATTTGCACTTAAAAAGAAATACGGTAAAATAAAAATCGGTCATGCAGGCACGTTAGACCCGAAAGCTACAGGCTTGCTGATACTTTGTACCGGAAAAAAAACCAAAGACATCGAAGCCATACAAAATGCCGATAAAGTATATACCGGTTCTTTTTTTTTAGGTGCTACTACAGTTTGTTTTGATACTGAAAAAGAACCTAATCAAACGTTTGATATTTCCGGTATAACGGAAGATGCGATTTATGATTGTGCAAAAACTTTTGTTGGTGAGCAGGAACAATTTCCACCTATTCATTCTGCCGTGAAAATCGATGGTAAACGCGCGTATGATTTAGCACGTGCCGGAAAAGAAGTAGCGGTAAAATCAAAAGTGATCACTATCAAAAAATTTGACATCACAAAAATTGAATTACCCATAATTGATTTTTATGTAGAATGTACCAAAGGCACATACATCAGAAGTTTGGCTAACGATTTCGGTGCACGTTTAAACAACGGTGCTTATTTACAATCGTTAAGAAGAACAAAAATTGGAAATTATAATGTTACAGATGCCTTTACGGTGGAACAATTTTTAGAAAAAATTTAAAAATTATAAACACATAGAAACATAGCAAACTCTGCGATAAAGAAATAGATAGAAAATATAGAATTCATCTTTGATGAATAACTATTGTAAACTATGGTAAAAATTCAATGTTTTCTACAGACTTACATACTTTAAAAACTATGTTTCTATGTGTTTTATTATTATTTTGTAGCGACAATGCAGATTCATAAAGGCTTATATAATTTACCCGATTTTAAAAATGCAGTACTCACTATTGGCACCTATGATGGCGTGCATTTCGGGCATCAGCAGATTATCAAACGTATCAATGATATTGCACAGGAAATAAATGGCGAAAGTATTTTGCTGACGTTTGACCCGCATCCGAGATTGGTCTTACATCCAAATGATGATACATTAAAATTAATTTCCACCATCGACGAAAAAGAAGAATTGCTGGAAACATTCGGATTGAATCATTTAGTCATAAATGAATTCTCGAAAGAATTTTCCAATATGGATGCCACAGAATATGTAGAAAAAATTCTGGTAAACAATTTTCATCCAAAAAAAATAGTGATTGGCTATGACCATCGTTTTGGCAAAGACAGAAAAGGAAACATTGATTTGTTACGAAAGCTTTCCACAAAATATAATTATGAAGTAGAAGAAATTCCGGCACAAACATTAGACGAAATTTCGGTGAGTTCTACCAAAGTGCGCAATGCTTTATTAGAAGGTGATATCAAACATGCCAACCAGTTTTTAGCGCATCCGTTTACCATAAAAGGTAAAGTGGTGCATGGTGATAAAATCGGCAGAATATTAGGTTTTCCTACTGCTAACATCGAAATATCCAATCCGCATAAATTAATTCCTGCTTCCGGTGTGTATGCGGTAAAAATTAAAATTGATAACGAATTTTATAAAGGTGCTCTCAGCATCGGTTATAGAGAAACGGTTTTTGACAATAGCAAATTGACAATTGAAGTTTTTATTTTAGATTTCGACGGCGATTTATACAACAAAGATTTAGACATGATTTTCGTGGATTACCTTCGACCACAAATCAAATACGAAAACTGGGATTT
>DAOORG010000068.1:0-11112 GCA_035389165.1 Chitinophagales bacterium | reverse complement strand
TTGAAAGAATGCCGTAATTATTAGCTTGTGTTGCAGTGTTGGTTAATTCAATAGAAGAAGTATTAGTAGTGTTTGAAATATCTAAAGAGGCATCACCTATAGTATTTTTTCCGATAGCTACATCACCTCTATGGAACATCGAATCTGTTATGGCATTTGGTGCTGTTGTTGTTCCAACTTCATACCAATCGTGATCAATATCTAAATTAGATTGAAAGCGAATCCAAATGCTACCATTCCAATAATAAAAACCTGGCGTTACATCGTTTATTGTTGCTGTGTTGTAGACTAACAATGATGTAATGATGCTTGCACCGATGGGTGCATTACTGGTAGTTTGTGTAAGCGCTACGCGTGGAATTAAAAATCCCTTATCGGTTGCCTCTACATCCAATATTGCTGATGCATTGGGTGCTGCTCCTGTTGAATTGATACCAACGTTTTGTGCATGTGCAATAGTATAGAAAATAGTTACAAAAAACAAGAATAGTAACTTTGGTTGTATGAGTTTAATCATAACACTGAATTTTATAGTTAAAAATACTGCTGTACAGTTTAAAATAAATTTCTAAAAAACAAGAAAGGAAATGCTATCAATTACGGAAAACGAATGACAATTAATTCTTTACAAATTTCAAAATTTGAAAGAGTTCGTTATTTACATCTAATCTTAAAATATAGGTTGCTTTTGCCAAAGATGACACATCCAATACTTGTTGTATATTATCGTCTTCTGACATGATTATATTATTCATCATTTCCTGCCCTAAAACATCATAAATCATAATTGTTTTTTTGCCTGGTAAACCCAAAATATTTAGAGTCAGATTTTCCGAAACAGGATTTGGAAAGATGGTTACTACAGGTGATGCAGTTACTGAATTTGTACAATTTACTATGACCAAAGATGAATAGGAATATTGACCATCAATGTCTACTTGTTTCAGCCTGTAATAAGATTTGCCGTTAAGCGGTTGGTTATCAACTGTTGTGTAATTTAATGGTTGTGTAGAATTGCTGTTTTGAGAATTTATCTTCTCAATAGCAACAAAATTAATTCCATCCGCTGAACGCTCCAATTCAAAATAATTATTATTACTTTCTGATGCAGTTGTCCAGTTCAATAAGATTTTATCTCCATCGCATTTTCCATTGAATGCAGTTAATTCAATTGGCAATACAAATCGGCTATCTACCAATGTCCACCATGTATACAATTGAGCTGATGGCAACGAAGCAACTGTAGCAGTATTTGACACACTGTTTATGGTTGTTGCCGGCATATAATCATCCCAGGAATTTAAGGATCCGTTATAACGTTGTGCTATTAAATTTGATTCAATGATTGAATTATTGGCAACAGTATGTTCTATGTCTCTGTAGGTAAAAATCAAATTATTTAGTGCTGGTTTTGTTGTATATCCTGTTGGTTCAATTCTCCAGAATCGATCTACAGAAAATGTAGAATTATCAAAATTATAATTACTTATAAAATTAGTTATACCTGTTGGCAAATAAGATGTGTTTTGCCAATTGCCACCATACATAGCAAATGTAAGACTGCTGCCAGCACCAGCCGCACCAGAAGTTGAGAAACTAATCGGCAGATATTCCGCGGCACCACGTCCGAAAGGAACTATATAAGAAGCTGCTGTTGTGCCGATGTTCCATTTCAAACGGTTTAATTCACCTTCTGAAATGATATGACCGGCAGTATTTCGTGTAATAGCATTCGCTGCAGGATTATCTATTACAACAAATGCATTATTGGTAATATTTACAATTCCACCATTATTTAATATCAAGCGTGCCTGCGCAAAGACAACATTTGTAATTAAAATGAAGAAAATTAAATGTAAATATTTTTTCATAATTTATAGCTTTAATAAATTTACCATACAAATTGATAAAAATCAAGAGACTTAGTCGTTGGAAAATAAACACGAACTAAATCACTGTTTATAAACACATTAGGATGTAAATTACCTTAAAGCCAGAAATTGTCTAAAAAAACTTATTATTCGGTCGTTTTTAGTGATTATTCGGTAAAAAATCACAAAATACCTTTGGTACTTGGCAAGTCGTTGCCTTCTCTTTTAACAGCCATTTTTATGGACTTAGCCACTGCTTTGAAGATGGCTTCAATCTTATGATGCTCGTTTTCGCCTTCCGCTTTTATGTTGAGATTGCATTTTGCAGCATCCGAAAATGACTTCCAGAAATGGAAAAATAATTCTGTCGGCATATCGCCTACTTTTTCTCTGTTGAATTTTGCTTTCCAGACAATCCAGGGTCTGCCTGAAAAATCTATGGCTACCTGCGCCAACACATCATCCATTGGCAATAAAAAACCATAACGACTGATGCCTTTCTTATTTCCTAATGCCTGTAAAAAGGCTTCACCTAACGCTATCGCCGTATCTTCTATCGTGTGATGTTCATCAATGTGTAAATCGCCTTTTACTTTGATTTCCAAATCGCAACCTGAATGCTTGGACAATTGCTCCAGCATATGATCAAAAAAACCTAATCCTGTTTTTATGGAAGATTTTCCGGTTCCATCCAGATTTAATTTTACCGATATTTTAGTCTCATTGGTATTTCTTTGTATTGTTGCTGATCGAGTTGGTTTACTCAAAAAATCATAAATATCTTTCCAATTAGTTGTTTTTAAAGCCATAGAATTTTTCAGTTCCTGTTGCTTCAACTTATTATCATCCGTTTTATCGGCACTTCTGCCAATTAAAATTCCTTTAGCGCCTAAATTTTTAGCCAGTTGTATATCGGTTAATCTGTCACCAATCACAAAAGAATTTACCAAATCATATTTCTGTGTATCAAAATAATGTGTTAATAATCCTGTATTCGGTTTGCGAGTAGGCAAATTATCTTTAGCAAAACTTTTATCAATCAATACTTCTTCAAAAATAATTCCGGCACTTTTCAGTACTTCCATCATCAGGTTATGTGCAGGCCAGAATGTTTTTTCCGGAAATGCTTTTGTTCCAAGACCATCCTGATTCGTCACCATCACGAATTTGAAATCTGTTTCCGTTGCTATACGCGCTAAATATGGAATCACTTCCGGCAGAAACTGCAATTTTTCGTAACTGTCAATCTGAAAATCTTTGGGTTCATTGATGATGGTTCCGTCGCGGTCGATAAATAATATTTTTTGCTTACTCATTATGCTGTATATTCTTTTAATGCTTCTATAAATTTACTGTTTTCTGCTGCCGTTCCGACGCTGACACGCAAACAACCTTTCAACAATGGAGCTTTATCGCGATTGCGTACGATTACTTTTTTTGATAAAAGATATTTGTACAAGCCATTTGCATCTTCTACTTTAAATAAAATAAAGTTGGCATCCGACGGATAAATTTTGTGAATGTACTTAATTTCTTTCATCTGATTTTCCAGCCATTTTCTTCCTGACAACAATTCATTTATAAATTGATTTTTTACGTCCACTTTATTCAATGCTTCCAATGCCAGATTAATAGTGTGTTGTGTCACATTATAAGGCATTTTAATAATGTTCAGGTATTGAATAATTTCTTTGTTTGCAAACAACATTCCAAGTCGTGCGTCTGCCATGCCCCATGCTTTTGAAAACGTGTTAATGACAACCAGATTTTCAAAATCATTTAACCGAGTTACCCAACTTTTATTACCAGCAAAATCCTGATAAGCCTCATCTATAACCACCAAACCATTAAAAGAATTTAAGACCGTCTCAATAGCTTGTTCGTTCATTAAATTTCCTGTAGGATTATTCGGCGAACAGATAAAAATAATTTTAACTCCATTGTCTTTTGATTGCGTCAATATCTCATCCACGTTTAATTGAAATGTTTCTTCTTTCAAAAAAACTTCCGTAATTCCAATATTCATTACATGAGCTGCGTGTTCATACATGGAAAAAGTAGGTGGCAAAATCACCACTTTATCTTTTCCTGAAACACAAAAACACTGAATTAAAACATTTATACATTCATCACTGCCATTGCCTAAAAAAATCTGATTGGCAGCAATATTTTCTAATGCTGCAATTTCATTTTTTAAATCGCTTTGTAACGGATCCGGATATCTGTTGTGTACTTCATCCGTAACGGAACCTAAGCTATTTTCATTGGCATCTAAGAAAACGCCTTCTTTTCCTTCGTATTCCATTCTTGCAGACGAATACGCCTGCATAGACAATACATGCGGACACACCAGATTTTTAATGTCAATATTTTTCATATTCTGAATCGAAAATAATTTTATTCTTATGTTTGTTAATTTTTCAATCTGATACTTACTGCATTTTTATGTGCCTCTAATTTTTCATTTGCAGCCATTACCTCAACTGTTTTTCCAATAGTTTCCAGTCCCACTTTTGAAATTTTCTGATAGGTAATTTTTTTTACGAAACTATCCAACGAAACACCACTGTAAGCATTGGCAAAACCATTCGTTGGCAAGGTATGATTGGTGCCACTTGCATAATCTCCAACACTTTCCGGTGTGTAATGACCAATAAAAACAGAGCCTGCATTGATTACTTTTTCTGCTAACTCTTCCGCATTTCTGGTTTGCAAGATTAAGTGTTCCGGTGCATAAGCATTACTGAATGCAATAGCTTCTTCAACATCTTTAACCAATATCATTTTACTGTTTTCTAACGCTTTTTCTGTCAACTCTTTCCTTGGCAAATTTTTCAATTGCTGATCGATTGCGAAATGCACTAAATTTAAATAAGCCTCTTCAGTCGTTACAAAAATCACCTGACTGTCCGCTCCATGTTCTGCCTGTGCCAGCAAATCTGCAGCAATGAAATCCGGCCTTGATTCATCATCACCTATCACTAACACTTCACTTGGTCCGGCCGGCATATCTATAGCAATTCCATCTTTATTTATAAGTTGTTTTGCTGCGGTTACATATTGATTTCCGGGTCCGAAAATCTTATACACTTTTGGTATGGTTTCTGTGCCGTATGCCATCGCTGCAATTGCCTGTGCGCCACCTGCTTTGAATATTTTTTTAACACCACATAAATTTGCGGTATATAAAATTGCCGGATGAATTTTGCCTTGTTTATCTGGCGGTGAACATAAAATTGTTTCAGCACAACCAGCAATTTGTGCCGGAACAGCCAGCATTAACACTGTTGAAAACAACGGAGCAGTGCCACCCGGAATATATAAACCTACTTTTTCTATCGCTATTGATTTTCTCCAGCATTGAACACCAGGCATGGTTTCTATTACTTCAACCGCTGCCATTTGCTTTTGATGAAACGTATGAATATTTGTATATGCTGTTTTTATAGCTGCTTTTAATTCATCGGAAACAAGATTCTCCGCATCCTGAATTTCTTCTTCGGTTACAGTAAATGTATCCGGTTCAACGCCATCAAATAATTGAGTAAACTTTTTCAAGGCTACGTCTCCATGTAATTTTACCTCTTGCAAAACAGGAATCACTTTTTGTTCGATGGCTTCCAAAGATTGAACAGGACGTTTGATGATTTCGTTCCAGGTTGCTATTTCCGGATATTTGATGACTTGCATTTTTATATAATTAGAGCACAATGCACACTAAGATTTTTTGCAAAGTGCGCAAAGAAAATGAGTTAATAAATTAATTTTTCGATTGGCATTACCAATATACCTTCAGCACCGGCTTCTTTTAATTGTTGAATTTTTTCCCAGAAATCTTTTTCGGTGATGACAGAATGCACGGAACTCCATCCTTCTTTTGCGAGCGCCTGCACGGTTGGTGAATTTATTCCGGGCAATAATGAAATAATTCTATCCAGACTTTCATTAGGTGCATTCAGCAAAATATATTTGTTTTTCTGAGCACGTTTCACTGCTTCCAAACGAAACAACAAGTTGTTTAATATCTCATTTTTTTCTGTGGAAAGCTGTTTGTTTTTTATCATAATGGCTTCCGACTGAAAAATCTGTTCCGCTTCTTTTAGTCCATTACTCAACAATGTTGAACCTGTAGAAACAATATCACATATGGCATCTGCCAAACCAATTCCGGGTGCGATTTCAACGGAACCGGAAATTACATGGATATCTGCCTGAATATTTTTAGCATCTAAAAATTGCTGTAATATTTTCGGATACGAAGTAGCAATAGATTTTCCTGCTAAATCCTGAGGCGATGTATATTCCATATTTCTTGGAACAGCAAGCGACAACCTGCATTTTCCAAAACCCATTTTCAGGACTTCATCCACTTTTTTATCAGATTCTACCAATACATTTTCGCCTACAATTCCTATGTCTGCCACACCATCCTGCACGTAATCCGGAATGTCATCATCTCTTAAAAACAAGATATCGATTGGAAAATCATAAGCAGAAGTAACCAGTTTTCCTGTGCTGGTAGGAAATGAAATATCACATTCATTAATGAGCTTTATGGATTCATCGCTTAAGCGACCTTTTTTCTGTATGGCGAGTTTTAACCTTTGCATAAACAAATTTACTTTTTTGAAAATTAAGATAATGAGAAATAATAATAGTTCGGGAAAAATAGATATACACTCCTACTTGGAGTGATGTAAAGCGTGAGCTGAAGTATGTAGTGTCATTGACATGGTGTAAATATATAGAAATCTGCTACCGAAACTGCTTTTCAGAGTTTAAATTAAGATTAATGAATTTATTTTTTTACTTGTAAATTTGCAGTATAACTATTAATAATGAAAAAACGACTGCATCTTTTAATTTTTTGCATGCTGATAGTATCTGCAGTATCTGCTCAATATACATCCAGTGCCAATACACAGTTTACCACTTACAAAAAAGCCTTTATTGATCGATTTTGGAAAATAAATCCTGAATGGGCAACTTATGTTGGCTATCATAAATACGACAGCATTTTACCAATACCGAATGGACAACAACGAACGAAAGAGTTAGTTTTTTATAAAAAAGAGCTGAAAAAATTAAGCACCTTTCCATACGACAAGCTTTCTGATTTAAATAAAATCGACTATAAAATATTGGAAAATGAATTACAAAAATATATCTGGCAAATAGAAGTACTCAAAGAATTTGAATGGAATCCATCTTATTTTAATGTTGGCGGCACATTCTCTTACATTCTTTCAGAAAACTACAGTCCTATAAAGAAAAGGCTGTCCGACACTTATATCCGTTTAAAGAATGTTCCGGCATATTATGAAGCCGCAAAATCCACCATAAAGAATCCATCAAAAGAACATCTGCAACTGGCGATAGAACAAAACGAAGGTTCATTATCCATTTTTGAAAATGATTACATAGACTCTGTCAAACTCATGCATTTCTCTAAAGAAAAAGAAACTTCTTATTTGAAACGAGGCGAAAAAGCAGTTGCTGCTATCAAATCTTATATTCAATTTCTAAAAGAGTACAAAACAGACAGTGCACGCAGTTTCCGGTTAGGTAGTGATTTGTATGCAGATAAGTTCAAGTATGACATTCAAAGCCAATTTACGGTGGATGAAATTTATAAAGCTGCTGTAGATAGAAAACAATATTTGCATCAGGAAATGTTCAAACTATCTGCACAATTATGGCCTAAATATTTTAACAATACACCGATACCAACAGATACTTTAGAGCTTATCAAAAAAGTAATTGATACCATTTCCGTTCAACATGTAAAACCGGAAGATTTTCAAGTAGAAATTGAAAAGCAATTGCCTGAATTAAGTGCATTTGTCGCGAAAAAAGATCTTATCTATATGGATCCGAATAAGCCGTTAAAAGTGCGCAAAGAACCTGCTTATATGGCAGGTGTGGCAGGTGCATCGATGAGTTCACCGGGTCCGTATGAAAAAAACGGAACCGCCTATTACAATGTTGGCACCCTAGAGGGCTGGGAACCTGAAAGAGCAGAAAGCTATCTCAGAGAATACAATAAATACGTGTTGCAAATCCTGAATATACACGAAGCCATTCCAGGACATTATGTACAGTTAGTGTACAGTAATAAATCGCCTTCTATTATAAAATCTGTCTTTGGAAACGGTGCCATGATTGAAGGCTGGGCTGTCTATTCAGAATTGATGATGCTGGAAAATGGGTATGGCAATAATGAACCTGAAATGTGGCTGATGTATTACAAATGGAATTTACGTGCCACCTGCAATACTATTCTCGACATTGGCGTACACACAAAAAATATGTCTAAAGAAGATGCTATGGATTTACTTAGCAGACAGGCTTTTCAGCAAAAAGCAGAAGCAGAAGGAAAATGGAATCGAGTGCAGCTAACCAGTGTGCAGCTTTGTTCTTACTTTACCGGATTTTACGAAATTATCCAACTGAGAGAAACCTATAAAAAAAGTAAAGCAAGTGCATTTAATGTGAAACATTTTAATGAAGATTTCTTAGGATATGGCAGTTCTCCGGTTAAATACATACGACAAATGTTATTACCCAAAAATTAATGTGTTAAATAAGTTGCGCATTTACCAAAAATGGTGCAACTTGAATCAACATAGATTGCAATCTTAATAGTAGACTTAATAGTTCTAAAGCGCCTTACGGGCGCTTTTTTTATTCTACTTGTTTTCAGTTACCGATATTAAATATTATCTTCATATGTACACAATAAAACCACCATGAAGACACCTTATTTTGTTTACCTATTTTTGCTATTTACGCTAAGTTGTAAAAAAGAAGCTGATATTCAAAGAAAGGCCGCACCGCCAGACCAAACGGAAATCAATAAATTAAAATTAAATCAGATTCAAATATTAGGCAGCCACAACAGCTACCATAAACGCATGGATGCTCGTTTGTTCAGTGCTATATCCAACATCAACTTTCTGTTGCCAGCAGAATATCAACCGGAAGAATTAGATTATTTTCACGAACCATTGTATGACCAACTCAATACGTACGGAATGCGTGGTTTTGAAATTGACATTTACAATGATCCAAATGGCGGGTTGTTTTACAACCGAGCTGCAAACAGCTTAGCACGTATGACTGTTGCCTCCAATATTCCGGAATTAAAACTACCCGGATTGAAAGTGTTGCATATTCCGGATGTTGATTACCAGACTCACTATTATACATTTAAAAGCATGTTGACCGCATTGAAAACCTGGTCTGAAGCGCATCCAAACCACTTACCGGTTTTCTTACACATTGAAACGAAAGAAACAGCCGTTACCGATGTGGTTCCCTTGTTGAGTATTGTCGGACTTGCACAAACCGTTAAATATACTCCAGCCCTTTCCGACAATATTGATACAGAAATAAAAGCTGTGTTTGGAGATGGGTTGGAAAAAGTAATCACACCGGATAAAGTGCGCGGAACCTTTGCTACCTTAAAAGAAGCTGTGCGTGCCAATAACTGGCCGACCATCGGAGAATCCAGAGGCAAATTTATTTTTGTTATGGAAGGTGGTGCTGAAGAAGAATATGTACAGGGACATCCGTCGCTGCAAGACAGGGTTATGTTTGTATATTCTGAGAATGATGACAAAGATGAAAGTGCATTTTTAATCTACAACGATCCTCAAAGAAATAATGACGATATCCAATTTGCAGTAAGCAATAACTTTATAGTTCGCACCAGATCTGACAGTCCCAACAATCAAAACAAAACCGGTGATTACACGAAGCAAATTGCGGCTTTCAACAGCGGTGCTCAGATTATTTCTACCGATTATTACCGACCTGACCCAAGATATCTTACTTCACCCGGTATTTTTACTAATTATGTTTGCAGATTTCCCAATGGCGATTTGGCAAGAATAAATACTATTTCGGCAGCTGATAAACAAGGTATAGGTAAGATTGCTGAGTAGAGATGAAAAGTGAGAGATGAGAGGTGAGAGATGAGATTTTTATTTAATTCGCAGTATATAAATATCTATCTTTATGCATGCGGAAATCTTCTTTTTGTAGTTTATTAACTGCGTTGCTTTTTTGCTTTTCAGAAGTAAAAAGTCAGGATTTTATTGCTGTTGATTCCTTAAAAATCAATCAGATTCAAACTTTAGGCAGCCACAACAGCTATCATCAGCGAGCTAATAAATTTATGCTGCGGTTTATGAAAGGATTGAATGCCGTTGCACCCAAAGATTTTAAACCCAAAGATTTAGATTACGCGCACGAGCCGTTATTCGTGCAGTTAGACAGCTTTCATCTCAGAAGTTTTGAAATTGATATTTATGCAGATCCGAAAGGCGGCCAATTTTATAAACGCATCAAAAATAATTTATTAGGAAAACCAAAAGCATCTAACATTGCTGCTTTAAAAGAACCGGGTTTTAAAGTCATGCACATTCCGGATATTGATTACAACACGCACTACTATACGTTTAAAAGCATGCTGGCTGATTTTAAAAAATGGAGCGATGCGCATCCAACTCATTTGCCGATTTATATTATGATAGAATGTAAAGAAGAAACATTAGCGGATAAAATAAAGAAATTACACTTCACGCCTTCTGTAAAATTTACACCGGAATTGTGTGATGCCCTGGATAAAGAAGTGAAAAGTATTTTTGGCGAAGACTTAGCAAATGTAATAACACCAGATGAAGTGCGTGATACGTTTGCTACGTTGAAAGATGCTGTATTAGCCGGTAATTTCCCAAGTGTTGCTGCTGCAAGAGGCAAATTTATTTTTATTGTGATGCAGGCAGGAAACACCTATTCTAAAAATCATGCGTCTTTAAAAGACAGAGCGATGTTTGTATTTGCTTCGCCTGAAGAACCTGAAGCTGCCTTTATAAAATTTGATGATGCCAAAGCAGAAGAACAGCAAATTACAGCCATTGTAAAAAAAGGTTTCATCGTCAGGACGCGTGCCGACGGACCGAACGTGCAAAACCGTAGTGGTGATTATTCGCAACAGCAGGCTGCTTTCAGAAGCGGTGCGCAAATCATTTCCACCGATTATTACCGACCGGATATTCGCTACAAAAAACATCCGAGAAGATTTACCAATTACTCTACACGGTTTTCAGGCAATGACATTGGAAGAATAAATCCGGTGAATGTGCCGGTGAGCAAGGTGAAGGAATAAATAGCAAAGTATAAATATCCTATCTCTTTTAGACACATTATAAATTAAATATTTTATATTTGAAAATAA
>DAOORG010000067.1:0-11465 GCA_035389165.1 Chitinophagales bacterium | reverse complement strand
AAACATATATCCTAGCGCACCATCTCCTGATGTATGATCTACAATCCCTGCTGCACCACCCCATCCATTAAAATCAGGATTTGCGCGGTTTACAATTTTATAATAGCCATCTTCGCCAGGCGCATTTCCTGACAAATAGTGATATGATGTTTGCCCTGCCACTGGCAATCCAAAGGAACCGCTTGTTGTTGCCGTACCTACGGATGTGCCAACACCAAACGTTTCTAAATAAGAAGCCGTACAGCTATTGGTCATAGCGATTGGATTCAATTCTCCGTTTTGGAAGACAACATGAACCACCTCTCCAGCTGATACATTAATTGAAGCAGTACCTGCACCCTGATTTGAAGCAGAGTTTGAAGATGGGTCATATAAAAATATCTTCTGCAAATCCCAACCTGCTTCTGTTGCTTCTGTAAAAGTATATGTACCCGGCGCAACAGGAATTAACATTGAATTACCTACTGTGGTTCTTACGCGTTCATCATCTATATAAAAAACCTCAGTACCATTAAAGGCACGCGAGAAAATATTGTAGAACGGATAAGGTCCCGGAGCAGGAGCCCAACCGCTTCCTCCATTCTGCCCACCACTATTCATGGTTGTCCATAATGAGTTGCCTACGCCACCAGTTATTCTTTGAGCATCAAAAGATCCTAGTTCTCTAGTCCAAGTTGTTCCTGAAACATACTTATGTACAAAATTCCCTACAGGTATTGCATTATTATACCCAGTAACATAGATTTCACCATTTTGATTTACTGCCACATCTCTGTAAGCAGAAACATCAGCAAAGGGACTTCCTAAACTGGTAATGACAGGCGTAGCAGCCGGAGTAATTTGCCTAATTGTTCTTACAGATCCAATATTGCCGCCTACATATACATTACCGTTAGTTGGGTTTACATCTATTCTATATTGAGCACTGCTAGCAATGTTTGCATATACATTCCATGTTGTGCCAGAGCCACTCCATTTATAAATATTTCCATCATCTTCTACTGCATAAAGCGCAAAAGAACCAGGAGCTACACCTCCAACTGTTGAAGTTGGTGTACCTGTCCAGCCACTACCAATATCATTAAAGCCTCCACCGTTGCCAAATACACCAGTGCCGGATATTTGAACTTGTGCACTTACGCCATCATAACTAAAAACGGTACCTGCTGAATTTATAAAATAGCAAGTGCCACCAGGACCTCCATCCACTCTGGCAACACCAGCAACGCCAGTTGAAGTCCATGTGGTACTATTAGCATTACGGTAATATAAAGCACCGCCGTTGGTAGCTGCCCAAAGTCGGCCGTTTTCAGAAGCTCCGATATCAAAAAATGCACTTATTTGCGTAGGCTCATCATTTAGCGTAAAAGTAGGTATGGATGTAGCACCACCTGTAACACTAAATGTGAAGTTTTTATTTACTTCATTCAATGCTTTTTTATGTACGTAGATGTAGCCTGTTTGGGCATTTACGTAAACTGATATCATCAGTAATAACATCAACATAATTGGTGCTACTCGGGATTTCGTTTCTTTGCCAAATGTAGTAGAAAATATTCTCATGATAATAATTGTACAGTTTATACTTATGCAATAAAATTAAATGCGATAAAATATAGCCAAGTGATTATTCAGGAAATAGTATCTGTTTGCTTGTCTTACATGAAGACAAGCAAAAGAAAAGTTGGGGGACTTAAATTCAAAAAAAATAATACTTAGTTCAATCTTATCGAACTTCAGCATTCAGTTTATTTGATTTGAAAAATTGGACTATTGATTACAAAGGTTATTTCATAACTATCTTTTTACAACAATCCATTCATAGCAATAACTAAACGCTTAAGCCATTTAAAATCATAGTGTAAAATTAAGCCTTGCTTTGTACTGTTTGGGTTGCTATTTAGAATTCGTGCTGTATTTTTATTATTCGACATATAATAAAATAATTTCATCCGTATTTATTTATTCGTTTGTTTTTATGATTATTCGTATTGTATTTTTATTACTCACATACATAAAAATTTATCTATGACGTTTAATTGAATTAAAATCGTTGACATATATCATACTTAACCTATATAACACTTTAAAAAAAGCAAGTAATAGCTATTTTTGAACGGAGAAACCTAGTTTTGTGGAATAAGATGGAATCTAATTACCTGTTTAATCAACAAAAAAATAAATTATTCTTAGAACGGTATTCATTGCCCGTTGCTATAGTTATTATTGTATTTTTATCTTATTTATTTTACTTTGATAATGATGGCGGCAATTACTTTACGTTTCTTGGAATAGCCTTTTTAAATTCTGTAACCTTATTAATTATTCGATTTTACGTATCTCCATTTTTGCATGGAAAAAGTTTCATACAGTTTATTGCTGTGGTTTTACTTTACCTGCTTTTTTCTATCGGTGTGTATTATTTTCTGTTTAAATTTAATCTATTCCAATGTCCTTCTATTATTAGTTTTTACCCATTTCCAGAAAAATATAAACTTGCGTTTTGTTTACTGACCAGTATTACCATTTTTTATGTAGCAAGAAGTAATTTTCTGATGGCACATGTTTATCAGGTAAATATTGACAATTATAATAGTATCGTAAAAGCGAATTTGACAGAAATTAATTTATTAAGACAGCAAATGAATCCGCATTTTTTATTTAATGCGTTGAATAATATTAATGCACTTATTAGAAAAGGAGACACACAATTAGCCATGCAATACAACGCAGAAATCTCATCATTGTTAAATAATCATTTAATGCATATTGAATCAAACACTATTCGCTTAGAAGAAGAAATTGACTGGTTAGAAAACTACTTACACATAGAACAAAAACGATTGCCTGAAGTTTTTGATTACACGCTGGAAATAGAAGACGAAGACATCTATATGCAAAATATACCGCCCATGTTGCTTCAGCCGCTTGTAGAGAATAGTATTATTCACGGATTTTCAATTTTTCCGAACGACAAAAAAGGCATGATCTCTATTCATATTAAAGAAGTTCAGAAAAATACTATCTCTATCCGTATTAAAGACAATGGTGCAGGTATTAATGCTGTAAAAGAAGCAGGCAGAGTGAGAAAATCGATTTCTGTTGAAAATATTGAAAAGAGAATACAGCTTATTAATGAAATTGGATTATTTACAATTCAACTTAATAAAATTATTGACAAATCCGGTGCCCAGTATGAAATAATTATAAAAGAAAGACGCTGAGTTTACAACAAGCTTTGCTTTCGAAAAATGTTCTATATAGACTTATTTGCTAATATGAATAAAAAAAACTAATTTTCACGTAAAAAATGGATGAGCCATTTATTGAGAAATCTTTAAAAATACAAAATACAATAAAAAATATAATATTGTTTTTTATTCCATTTTTTACTTCCATTTTGTGTTTTCTGATTTTTTATTCGCCCGGATTTCCTGATTTATTTTCTTTTTTAAAAAGCATACCTATTGGCTTGGTTTCTATTTATGTATTGAAACAATACCTGGTGCCTTATGCCATAAAAGATAAAAATACTGCGGTATTTATTGCTGTGTTTATCTCATCCATCGTTTTAACTACCGCTATTTATTATTTCATTTTAGAAATTGGCATAATAAATTATCCTTCCTATTTAGACAGAAGCAAATTGCCTTTAAATTTAATCTTAGCTGTTTTAGGATGTGTCAGTATTATTGAATTTTTTACGGCTTGTTCGTTTTATCTTTTATATAAAACCTGTCAGCTTTCTATTGATATGTATAAGAACATTATCAACGCTCACAAGACAGAAATAAAGTCTTTGCGACAGCAGTATAATCCTTATTTTCTTTATAATTCGCTCTCCAGTTTAAATTCTATTATAGAAGCAGAAAACTATGAAAAAGCACAGATTTATAATGCAGAAATATCTTCGTTGCTGCACAGGCAAATGGTACATTTAAGCACTGAATATATTAGCCTGGAAGAAGAAATCATCTGGCTGAAAGAATATCTGGAAGTAGAAAAAATAAGACTTAACAATCAGCTTAGCTATAGCGTACAAATTCTTGACGAGGAACTTTATTTACAACATATTCCACCAATGATACTGCAACCTATTGTGCAGAGTATTATTCTTCAACAATCTGCCTTAAGAACCAACGTACAGGAATTATCTATTGATATTACGATAAAAGAAGCTTCATCTAACGGCATTATGATTACGATAAGCAATAATGGTTTTGTTGTAAACAGACGCTTTGTGAAACCAATTAATTTAATTAATACAGAAAAGAAAATAAGACTGATTAATCAACTCAACACATTTAAAATAGATTTCAGGCAAGATGAAAAAATGCCGTCAACTTATTATGAATTGCATATAGAAGAAAATTCTGTACTTGTATAAATTCCACTGATTATTTTATGTTTGATTACCTCCAAATACAATTATATACCAAGGCACATAAAATAGCCAGAGTAGTCATTATTCCTGCCACTATAGTCATCTTATTTATTATCAGTTTTCTTTTCTTTTATGAACCTGAGCAATTAAATCTGCGCTCTGTGATTCTTACATGGTTATATAATGTAGTGAGTTTTTTAATTTTCTATCTGGTTGTAAGTCCATATATTTTTAAGCATAAATCTATAAAAACAATCGCCATTTCATTATCATTATTTGTAATACTTACTCCGTTGGTTTATCATTATTCATTTAAATATCATCTTCTAATTTATCCGGCTGCTATACTTGAAATGAATCCACCACTAACGTTATTATTAGCGGTTTATTTAATTATTGCTGTTGGTGTGCACCTTACTTCTTTATGTTTGTATCTTATCCTAAATCACTTTTTGCTGTCCAGAGAAAGTTATGAATTGTTGACAAAAACCTATCAGGAAGAAATCAATGCGCTCAGATTACAAATGAATCCTCATTTTATTTCCAATGCGCTCAATAATTTAAATTCTATTATCAGAAGTGAAGACAAAGAGAAGGCATTGGCCTATACCACTGAAATAAAAGAGCTGGTTGGCGAACAATTAAAATATGCTACGGAAGATGCCATAAAAATTCAGGAAGAACTGAGCTGGCTAGAATACTATTTGCAAGTGGAACAACAACGGCTTGCAAATTCTTTTGATTATACCATAAACATTCCGGATGATAGTGTTTACTTACTAAACATTCCGCCTATGCTGCTGCAGCCACTGGTAGAAAATAGTATCGCGCACGGATTTAACGCTGCTATTTTTACCGGCAAAGGAAAACTGACCATTGACATAAAAAAAGTTGATGCCGGTTTAATTTCTGTTGTTGTGGCAGACAATGGAGTTGGCACCAAGGCATTGACAGGCAATCATAAAAACAGAAAATCTATTGCATTAGATAATATTGAAAAAAGAATACAGCTAATTAATGAGATTGGCGATTTCTATATTATTATGAATAAAAAAGCAGACACCACCGGTACAACAATCGAACTTCAGATTAAAGCAATTAATGTTAGTTAAAAAATGCCTCGCAAAATATCTAACAAATTAGATTTTCGCCTGTTGCTCACCGGCAATATTTCACCATTTTCTAAGACCATTTCCAAGCTATCGTTGTCAAATTTGCTCATATATTTTAAGTTTACCAAATAACTTTGGTGTATACGAAAGAACCCGTACGTCTCTAACATTTTTTCATATTCTAATAAAGTCTTACTTACTAATGTTTTTTCTGTATCTGTAAAATAAAACTCTGTATAATTGCTATTTGCCTTTGCATAAATGATATCATTTACTTCTTTTATTACATAACCTGCATTGGTATGAAATGCAATTTTTTTAACTGATGAATGAGATTCATTTAAATTATGAAATAAAACATCATTGGTTTGTGTAATCGTGTTACCGGCATTAATGCCCTGGTATTTTTGCAACGCTTGTACAAAATGATGTTCATTAATCGGTTTCAATATGTAACTCGTAGCACTTAATTGAAATGCCTGTGTGGCATAACCATTATCACCAGTTATAAACACTAAATCTCCTTTCGCTAATTTTAATTCAGGAAGCGCGTCAAAAATAATTTCATTACCAAAATGAATATCCGTGAATATAATATCTGCATTATTGGTTTTTAAAAATTTTTTGCATTCATCTATGGTAGATGCTATACCAATAATTTCCCAGTTAGATGCATACTTTCCAACTAAAAAAGACACTTCAGCAATGGCTGCAGCGTCGTCATCAAAAATCAAACAGGATAAGGACATACTTTAATTTATTTTACTTCTATACAATTTTGTTTTTGGAAACAACTACCGTTTCATATTGGCTGAAACACAAATAATATAAACCAACAAACACTGAAAAATTATTCGCATAGCTAAAATTTTCCGTTAGTGTCTGTTGATTTATAAAAACCTATTTTTTTTCTTCTTTGTTAATAATAATTTTAGTTAAAAATATGGGTATTATGTTTCTAGCTTAAGGTCTTTTTGGTTTCTAGCTTTGGGGTGTCTTTTTTACATAGTATCAATTTTAGTTGGTTAATAATATGGTTTGTTATGTTTCTATACTTCGTTATATTTTTAAATAATTTGCTTTGTTGCTGTTTTGATAAATCAAAGGTATACAGATAATCTTTACAGAAACGGACAACTTAGAATTAGTGGTATTTCTTTAGAGTTTGATTGATTTTTGATATTTTCGTAGAAAATGAAAATGATTTTTTGCTATAAAAAATGCAGAGAATAGCAGATGATAAAATTATAAATAGGAAAACAGAGAGAATCTAAAAAATCCTACGCAACATTTCCAGCAATATTGTTTTTTTGCGATTGCTTACCGGCAAGGCTTCACCGGAAGTGAGATGCAGTTCCAACTCTTCCGTATCAAACCGAACTACATATTTAAAATTAACCAGATAGCTTTGATGTATGCGGAAGAAGCCGAAGCTATCCAGCATTTTTTCATAATCTAACATGGTTTTTGCCACAAACACTTTTTCTTTATTGGCAAAATATACTTCTGTGTAATTATTAGAAGATTTTGCATACACAATATCATTTATTTCTTTTATTACATAACCGGTACTGGTATTAAATGCAATTTTCTTATGTGCAGGTATTTCTTCTTTCAAATTATGAAACAATACATCGTTTGATGCAGCCGGTAATCTTTCTACGTTTGGCAACTGATATTTCTTTAATGTCTGCATAAAATGCGTTTCATTAATTGGCTTTAAAATATAGCTGGTTGCACTTAACTGAAAAGCTTGTGTAGCATAGCCATTATCACCTGAAATAAATATCAGATCACCTTTGAATGAATTCAATTCCGGCAATAATTCAAAAACAATATCGTTTCCAAAATGAATATCTGAGAAAATAATATCTACTGTTTTAGACTTAAGCAGCTTTTTACAATCCGAAATGGTAGATGCAATGCCTGCAATTTTCCAATCAGGTGCATATTTTCCAATCAGAAATGAAACATCAGCAATAGCAACTGCTTCATCATCAAAAATCAAACAGGATAATGACATTTAGTAAAGTTACAAAAATAAAAATAGCAAAAAATTACTAAAAAGGAAGCTGTTCCATAAAAATAAGAAATTGAATTACATCATTCCTATTGATAATCTTTTAAAAACTGGTTGGCTAATTCAAAAAAATCAGCATCGTTCGTTATTTGTAGTTTCTCAAAAATTCTGGCTTTATAGGTAGAAATGGTACTCGGACTGATGTGCAATACTTCGCCAATGGTTTTATAATCTGCACCTTTTACCAATTGATTGGCAACTTCCAGTTCTCTGTTGGACAGCAATTCAAAAGGATTGTACGAAAGCTGCGTATTGTATTTACTGCTTAATAAAGCTTCTAATACCATTTCACTAAAGTATTTTTTTCCTTCATTTACTTTAACAATGGCATTTAACAACACGTCCATCGGTGCTGATTTTTTCACATAACCAAATGCGCCAATTTTCTGATAGCGCAATGCATAAATATCTTCCGGATTTTGCGAAAAGATGATGACTTTGGTTTTAGGAAAATTTTTAATAATAAATTCAACCGAGGAAATATTTTCGTTGCCCGGAAAATTAATATCCAGTATTAGTATTGTGTAATCTAATCGTTTTAATTCCTTAATTAATTCGTTTCCATTATAGACAGATGTTATTTCTATATCTGAAAATTCTTCTTTTAAAAAGAAAATAATTCCTTTGTGTATTAGTGGGTGATCGTCAGCAATAAGCAATTTCATAGTTTATATTTACAGTTATTAAATTTTTATCGGGTTATCGGTAATTCTAAAATGAAGGTTGTTCCTTGCTCATCCGTCTTTGCGCAATATAAATTGCCGTTCATTTTTTGTGCAATTCTTTTTGAAATGGTTAAACCGAGGCCACTTCCTTCCATTTCCTTATTAAATCTTTTAAATGGTAAAAATAATTCGCTTTTAAATTGTGCATTTATTCCAAATCCGTTATCAGAAATTACAAACTGGATGTATTCATTATTTTGTAGAATTTTTATGGTTACCGTAGGTAAAGAAGCATGATTAAACTTCAATCCATTTTGAATTAAATTTTGCATTACTGTTTTAAATAAATTCTTGTTGGACTCAATCATTACATCAGATTCTGGTAAAACAATGTGTGCATTTGGAAAATTAGATTGCAGCATTTTTGATATCATATCTAGTTCTTTTATCACAAAAAACTTATTTTTGTTTGCATTAAATTGCAATACTTTTATGTACGATAAATAAGAATCAATCAGCGTTTCCATTTCATTAAATGATGCAGTAATCGCTTCAATATTTTCACCTATTTTCACTCTGTCAACTTTTTCTTCGTTTAAATATTGTTCAATTAGTCGTGAACGGTCACGTGCCGTTAAAATTGGTGCTTTTAAATCATGCGTTGCCGTGATTCCAAATAATTCCAAATCTTTTGAATAACCTTCTAATTCAATTTGCGCAGCCTTGAGATGATTATTTAATGAAAGTAACCTGTTTTGCGTTCTTCTTTGTATATATGCGTAAACACCTACCTGATTTATAATCAACAACACCAATCCGGCTAAGAGTGAATAATTTAAAGCAGGTGTTACTTTCACCAGATGAAATGCAGGTAAATAATTTTCTAAAGGTGTGTATTCAATCAACAGGTTTATAAATGAGAAAATATAAATAACGACCATCCATTTAATTTCTTTGTACGAAAACATCATGATAGGTGTCATGCAAATCACAATAAAATATGTATCTAGAATGGTGTTGTGCGAAAACAAAATAGAAGCAATTACCGTTAATGAATTGGTAAGAACAAACAAATAAATCCGAGCCAACAGACTTTTGCCTTTATGGTTGAAATAAAATGCTATCGGTTGAAGTATGCTGCAAATAAAAGTATAGAAAGCGCAAACAAAATTATCTATAAATAAAAACAATAAAACAGAAACAATAAAAAGTGCAATGAAATTAGAAAAAGCTAATACATTAGAATAACTAATTAAATCATGAAGTTCTGAGTCATTCTCTTTTTCAATACCAATGTTTGATATTCGATTAATCAGTTGCTGAAATCTATCTGCTAAGCTATATATTGTACTTATGCTCTTTTCCACTTTCGTTTAGTTTAGATTAACTGTTTGGATTGGAATTTCTAAAATAAAGGTGGATCCCTGATGATCACTTTTGGCACAATTTAAATCTCCACCCAGTTTTTGTGCAGCTTTTTTCGAAATGGTTAAACCCAAACCGGTGCCTTCTATTTCGTTGTGAAACCGTTTAAATGGTAAAAATAAATCGTCTTTGAAATTGGCATCAATTCCCAATCCGTTATCTGTTATTTTAAATGCTATGGATTTAGCATGCTTTACAAAATCTACTGCAATCGTTGGAATCGCTGATTTATTATACTTCAATCCATTCTGTAATAAATTTTGAATGACACTTGTAAACAACATCTTATTCGTTACCAGAACAATCTCTTCTTCGGGCAAAATAATTTTCGCATTCGGATAAATTGCAAGCAGGTTTTTGGAAATAGTATCAAATTCCTGTAACGCATTTACCGGTTCTTTCGTGATATTTAATTGTAAAACCTTTATAAAGTAGACATACGAATCAATCAGCGTTTCCATTTGGTTAAAGGAAGTAGAGATGGTTTCAACGCTTTCTGAAATTGCCACTTTATCAATTTTTTCTTTTCTTAAAGAACGTTCTATAATTTGTGTAAAAATACGCGACACTGAAATTGGTGCTTTCAAATCGTGAGTTGCTGTAACGCCAAATATTTCTAAATCTTTAGCGTGTTTTTCTAATTCCAGATGTGCAAAATTCAACTGTTTATTTACAGCTCTTAATTCATTTTGAACTCTTGTTTGAATAATTGTATAAATACCTACCTGATTTATAATCATTAAAATTAAACCAAGCAGAACAGCATAATCTACCATTGGAACTTCTGTTAACAGATGGTAATTAGGCAAATAATCTTCTAAAGATGTATACTCAATAATTAAGTTAACAAACGAAATAATATACGTAAAAAACAGCCATTTTATTTCATAAGCAGAAAACATAAGGACAGGTGCCATACACACTACTATAAAATAAGTATCCAAAGCTGTTTTGTGCGAGAACACCATTGAATAAATTATTAGTAAAAAATTTGCCGATAGAAACAAATGCAACCTTGCTATTAAATTTTTTCCTTTACTGTTTAAATACAAAACCACAAATTGATTTATACTTACAAACAAACAGGCAGAAGCACACAATGGATTATTAATAAATAAAAACAGCAATATGGAAACAATAAACATTGAAACAGAATTGCTGACAGCAAGCAGGTTTGAATAGACAATGTAAATGTGTAAGGTTACATTTTTTTCTCTGTTTATACCAATATTAGATACGCTATCAATTAGCTGTTGAAATCGCATCATAGCATGTGATTTTTGTATAATTTAATTATGTAGTAAAATAGCTACAACAAATTCAAAATAAATCTATTTCATATTCATCTTATACTATCTAATATTGTATTAATAATACTTAGAAAGAAACCAGTCTAGTTCTTAAAGACCCACAAAAATGAAACAGATCAAATCTTTGATTTTATTCTTGGCACGAAAACATAACAACTATTTTAAAACCAAGAAGTTTTAGTTAACAGAATCAATCAATTACATCTTTTCATTCTAAACCCAATCTTATCATTGGGTTTAGTTTTCTTTTCTACCATAACTACAAAAAAATGGCTGGCATAACACCAACCACAATTTGTAACATTACTAACACTTTTCCATAAGAGAGAAAGTTAATCAAATGTATGCACTATTCTATATTTTCATACATATAATTTAGAATTCGTTAGTTTTAATTAGTATTCGTAAGATTATAAAGTTATATTTTAAATACGACTCCAATATTTGCCAAACTTTTTCCGAAACCAAATTCACCATTAATACCAATTT
>DAOORG010000066.1:9564-11474 GCA_035389165.1 Chitinophagales bacterium | reverse complement strand
ACATATAAATCAGCATTTGCCAATGGTTTTAAAATAGTATAGAAATAATTTTTGCCTTGTCGTCTGTAGTAATCATTGAAGTACTCGCCTTCCGTACTGTTGGTGTCGTAATCGTTCAAAATGATACGCAGCATTTCCGGTGTTCGTTTGGTCGGCAGTTTTACAATTTTATCACCTACACTTCCAACACCATTAATATCCACGCCTCCACCTAAAACAACTTGCATTGCAGGTGCAACCAACTCACCCACTTTTATTGAACTTCCGTGTAAACCGATATTCGCCGCCATGTGCTGTCCGCAGGAATTCATACAACCACTGATTTTTATTTTAATTTCAGAATCAAAAATCAGGTGATAGAATTCATCCAGAATAACATCTTCCAGGATTTTTCCCAACGTCATGCTGTTGGTAACACCTAAATTACAAGTGTCTGTTCCGGGACAAGTCGTTACATCTGCAATGGTATCGAAGCCTGGATTGGCAAAGCCCATTTTGTTCAATTCCTGATAGAAATACGGCAAGGACTCCTTGCGTACAAACTTCAGCAACATGCCCTGATTCATGGTGATGCGCATATCTTCAGAAGCATAGTTTTGCGCCAGTTCGGCAATCTTTCTTGCCTGATCCGGTTTCACGTCGCCTTTGGTGACTTTCAAAGCTACGGCATAATAGCCTTTTTGTTTTTGTTCAAACACGTTGGTTTTTAACCAGTCTTCATAGCGTTGCGGATGTTCCAATTCCACCTGAGGTGCGATGTTATTATGCGTTGGTTCGCCGACATCTACTTTTGAAGTATCAATCTTGAAAGACTTTACTTTATTGGCAGTTCGCTCTGTTTCTACCAACTCCATAAATTTCTCCAGTCCGATTTCTTTAATCAAATATTTCATGCGCGCTTTGTGACGGCGTACTCGTTCTCCGTATCGGTCGAACACACGCAAGGCAGCTTCCATAAATGGAATTATTTGATCTTCGTGTAAAAATTCATAGGCTGTTTGCGCCAGGATTGCCTGCGCACCTAAGCCTCCACCTACTACTACTTTAAAACCACGTTCACCATTTTCCAGTCGAGGAATAAAACCAAAATCGTGTAAGAACGTATAGGCAGAATCTTTATCAGAAGAAGAGAAAGCCGGTTTTATTTTTCGGCCCATATCCTGACAAATTGGATTGCGCAAAAAGAATTCGAACGCTGCATAAGCATACGGCGACACGTCAAATAATTCATCCGGATCTATGCCTGCTCTGGAAGAAGCGGTGATATTTCTCACGGTGTTTCCACACGCTTCTCTGCCTGTTGCGCCAACATCTTCCAATCCTGCCCAGATGGCTGGTGCATCGGTGACTTTCACATAATGTAATTGTATGTTTTGTCGCGTCGTTAAATGCAAATTGGAACTGGCGTATTGTTCTGATAATTCCGCTACGCGCACCAATTGTTTTGGTGTAATTTTTCCGAATGGGAATTTGGTGCGGAACATCTGCACGCCGAGTTGACGCTGCCCGTACACACCGCGCGTTAAACGGAAGGCTTTGAATTTGTCTTCGGGCATTTCGCCGTTTTGAAAAGCGTTGATTTTCTGTTGCAGTTCAAAAATGTCTCTGGCTGCTTCCGGTGAAATGTTTTTGGTGATGGTTATGCTCATAATTCTTCTTTTTTTACCGTCATTGCGAACAAAGTGAAGCAATCTGTTAATTCATGAGATTGCTTCGTGCCTCGCAATGACGAGGTATAAAAAAAGCCTGTCGTTATACGGACAGGCTTGTAATTTTATATAATAATCTACCTATCCGACTAATGCGGTACTGCACAACAACAATTGGAAAGGCTGACTCGTTTCATTTGCAACTAAATTAGTAATAAATATGGAATTGTGTGTGGTGTTAATGATTTATTAATTGTCTGA
>DAOORG010000066.1:2452-9464 GCA_035389165.1 Chitinophagales bacterium | reverse complement strand
ACGGCAGGTTTCACGTATTTATCTAAGGCTCCTTTAATGCGTATTTCCACATCACTGTCGTTGTCGCTTACTTCGTTGGTTGCCGTTTTTGTTGGTTTTACGAAGTTTTCTGTTAGAATAATGCCGCCTTCGTCAATATACTTTTTCAAGAAATCCTTAATGGGAATCATAATTTCTGTCCAAAGCGCATCTTCCGTTTTGGTGATGGTAACAAAGTTATTCGTAATAAACACATTCGTCACGGCATCAAAGCCGAACAGTGCTTTTGCCAACGGTGCTTCATTGGTTTCCTCTGCTGACTGAAATTCCACCGTGTCGTTCAGCAACAAGGCTTTGTTGGTGACAAATTTCAGTGTATTCGGATTTGGTGTGGATTCTGTATAAATCATCACCGGTATGTTGGTTGTTGGTTCCATTTTTTTATAGTATTTAGATATTTGTTATAACGCTTGTTTTGTAATGTAAGTTCATTTTATCACGCAAAGACGCAACGTGCGCAAAGAATTAATTCTGTTTTTGTGTGATTGTTGCCGTGGCTTGTGCGGTTGGTAAAATAAATATTTCTTCAATATTTACGTGCGCCGGTTGTGTTGCCATGAAATAAATGCTATTTGCCACATCTTCGGCTTTCAATGGCTGATAGCCTTCATATACCGCATTGGCTTTTTCTTCATCGCCTTTGAAACGCACCAGAGAAAACTCTGTTTCTGCTGCACCAGGACTGATTACCGAAACTTTAATATTATGTGGTAATAAATCTATTCTGGAACTGCGCGTGATGGAACGAACAGCATGTTTTGTTCCGCAATATACATTGCCACCACCATAACTTTCCCAACCCGCCAAGGATGCCACATTGATGATGTGTCCCTGCTTTCTGGCAATCATCAGTGGTGCTACTTCTCTTGTCATATACAATAAGCCTTTTATGTTGGTATCAATCATCTGTTCCCAGTCCTCATAAACACCTTCCTGAATGGGTCCGCGGCCTGCAGCCAATCCTGCATTATTTAACAGCACATCTATATTTTTCCATTCGCCACTTAACGTGTTAATAGCATCCTGAACTTCTTTTAGTTTTCTTACATCAAAACATAAATTTAGTACTTCGACGCTATAAGTTGATTTTAAATCTGTCTCCAGTTTTTCCAGACGATCATTTCGCCTGCCGGTTATAATGATATTCCAGCCATTTTCTGCAAAGAGATGTGCTGAGGCCTCACCAAATCCAGAGGTGGCACCGGTTATTAAAATTAATTTAGACATAGCTTTTAAATAAAAGACAAATGTACGGAAATTGACAGGATTTTTGAGTTTTGAATGTATATAAACATTCTACTCTTTGTATAGTAAATACGTTGGACAATCTTTAAACAACATTTTTTTCCTAAATCCAAACGCTTCTGGAGTTGCAATTAATTGTAGCCAGGTAGTGTCTTTTTTCAGTCTTCTGTCTTGAAGTAAAAACTCTGTAACCAAAATATGATCTATCTGTTGTTCCTGAACATGTGTCGTAAATGGTTTGTCATTTGTATACTTATCTTCTGCTCCAAAATCTGTAAAGTTTTTATCTGTCATCATACTAAGGTTTAAAATGTTGCTAAAGATGACATGTGGCTTATCGGATGCCTGGTTAAGTGTTCTTATAAATTGCTTGTAGGATTGATTAGGACAGGTTCCGCTTATGATATGTGGTGTTTTATAGGTTTTGATATCAGGTGTTTTGATCATAAAAATCAATGCTAAAATCAATATGATATATTCTTTTATTTTTTTTCCTGAAAAAACAATATCTAAGAAAACGGACAAGAAAACGATAATCGGAATCATTAAAAATAATAAATAATGTGGACGAGGAAAAAACACCACGGAGCTTGCAAAACCAGGCAATGCAAAAACAAGTAAAATTAAAAACAGTTCTTTTTTTTCTTTCAGCTCATTCCATATTGCTGCTCTTCTGTCTTTTGAAAATAATCCTAAACTTAACAGAACAAACACTACTATAAAAGACAGCAGCTCGAGTGCTTTTTTGTAATACAAATATTTAGGATACAATATATCAGCGATGCCACCCAAAATCACCAGCACAAATATTTTAATATTCGTAAGCATACCCTGAATCACCACAATCGGATATTTTTTTACAATATCTGTAAAGGTTTCACAACCGGGAAATTGCTCTTTAGAAAATGCTATCCAATCTATAAACAAAGCATAATCTGCTTTGTGTGTGTATATGTATTTAACCGTATAATGCTGGCAAAACACACCGTACAATCTATCTTTTCCCATGTATGTATTAGCAGGTAAATTAAACACCAGTAATAGAAAAACCAACACGCCAAAAAATGGAAGACTAAAAAATATCCATTCTTTTATCGGATGCTTTTTCCAAATTGTATAACCGGTAAATACAGAAAAAATAAGAAATGAAAGCATCAGTTCGGGTCTTGCAAATGCACCTGTAAATAAAGCAAAACAAATTAAGATGTACTGTTTGGCTTTTGATTTTATGAACAGCTTATTAATGACCAAACAAATTAAAAAGAAGCTGACTATTACATGCGAAATTCTTGGATAGGTAACAATGTTTGTATTAGATATTAATAAGCAAAACGAAACCCATAAACTGACGGCAAAAGAAAAACCATAAGTATATAAAAACAAATAAAAACTTATGGCTGTCAGCAGAATTACTACTTTATAATTTAATAAGTACAACTCTATCGGCCGCTGTTCAAAAAAGGAAAGAAATTTATACCAGATATTATACGTCGGACCCCAATCGTTTTTTATACTATCAAACAAATCCAAACCATATCGCAAATATTTTACTTCATCATCAAAAGAGATGTCTACGATATTATTAAAATTCCGGATTAACCTCAGGCCGCACACCAGCAAAATCAGTATACCTACACCTAATTTTACAAAACTAAACTGTTCTTCCTTTTTTCTGTAGAGATAGGATTTTATTGTTTGTATCATGCTGAAAACAAAATATAAAAAACGAATATAGCCGAAAATTTCTGCTATTTTTATTTTTATATTTACTGTTATGACACTGAAAGAAGCCCAAGAAACTATTGATAAATGGATTAACACAACAGGTGTACGTTATTTTAATGAACTAACCAATATGGCTATTCTTACGGAAGAGGTTGGTGAGGTAGCCAGAATTATATCCAGAAAATATGGCGAACAATCGTTTAAAGAATCAGATAAAGATAAAGAGCTTAGCGATGAGTTAGCCGATGTGTTGTTTGTACTAATTTGCATTGCCAACCAAACCGGTGTTGATTTAACGGATGCGCTTCAAAAAAATCTGGATAAAAAAACAACTCGCGATGCGGAAAGACATCATAACAACGAAAAGCTGAAGTAATTTTTATCTGATTTCACAAACAAAACAGCCTTATTGTCATGTAATTTATGTACAATAAGACAAATTGTCTTGTTTTTTAAAACTAATCTGTATTTTTTGCAGCATTTTTCAATTGGTATTTTCTTTGAAGGTTTAGGGTAAATTAAAAAATTTATCTAAACAATTAAAACAGGAGGATACCATGACACTTATTAAAAGAAACACAGGAATTAACAACAGTTTTCCGGCATTATTCGATGATTGGTTTGCAAAAGATTTTTTCGAATTTGCTCCGTCTAAATCATTCAGCAATTTTGCAAAAAGCACACCCGCAGTAAATATTCTGGAAACAGAAACAGCTTTTAACATTGAAGTGGCTGCACCAGGATTAAAAAAAGAAGACATTAAAGTGGAGCTCGACAATGATTTGCTGACGATTTCTTCTGAAGTAAAAAAAGAAACGGAAGAAAAAGACAAAGAAGGCAGATACACCAGAAGAGAATTTAGCTACAATTCTTTTAAAAGAACGTTTACAGTAGATGAAGACACTGTAGACACTGAAAAGATTGACGCTAAATACGAGAACGGTGTATTAAACATTGTTGTTCCGAAAAAAGTGGCTGTAGAACAAGAAAAGAAAACAAAAACAATTACGATTGGTTAATTAAAATTCAATTCTTGAAAAGAATAAAAACCTGAGCGCAAAAGGCTCAGGTTTTTTACATTTTAGCTTTCAGTTTATCAGCATAGGCAGAATTCATGGATTTTAATTCGTCCAGCATTTTCTGAGCATTGCTGTTCTTTTTTTGTTTGATGTATACTTGTCCGAGATAGTATCTTGCTAATTCGGATTTAGCGTTGTATTGAAGTGCCTTTAAGTAATCTGCTTCTGCCGCAGCATAATTGCCTTCTGAGTAATCTATCCACCCAAGCTCTATCCAGGCATCTGCGTATTTAGGATCCAGTTCAACCGCTTTATAGAGATACGGTTTTGCTTCCGTGTAATTTTGTTTTTCATTTAAAACCCAGCCGATATTAAAATTTGACACTGCACTTTTATTATCAATAGCCAAACTTTTTTTATAATATTCAATTGCTTTATCCAGGTTCTTTACTTCACTTTCTCCATAATACATGTCTGCAACATTTGCTGCATAGAGCGCACTTTTTGGATTCAGGTTATGTGCTTTCAAATAGCTATCCAATGCTTTTGATTTTTGGTTTAACCGACTATAAGCATAAGCCAATTCATTGTATGCTTCGGCATAATCATTATCTAATTTTAATGCTGCAAGTTCATAATCTATTGCTTTCTGATAGTTTTTATTTTCATTCATGATGTAACCAATCTTGTAATTAGCTATTTTACTATCTTTTCCCAATTCCAGACATTTTCTGTAATAAACTTCTGCATTTTTATAATCTTTCATACTAAAATAGCTATCAGCCATTCCTTTTATAGTGTTCTTATCTTCATTATTGATAGCCTGCGCTTTTTTATACTTTTCTATTGCTTCACTATACCTTTCCAGCATGTAAAGCGCATAAGCGTATTCATTGTATAAATTTACTGTTGGTGCCACCGCAACACCGGCTTCTGCGGTTCTTATTACTTCTGCATATCTTGCCAGTTCATTTTGACACCATGCAATGTCGTAGTAAATGGAACCGTTTTTTGGATTGATACTGTTGGCTTTTTTAAACCATTTCAGCGCTTCCTCATAATCCTGATTATCTTCTGCAATTTTGGCTTTCTCTAAAGCTGATTTTTCTGTTTCTGTTTGAGCGTATGTTGCATTGAACAACAAAAACAAGCTCAGTAGTACTATCAAATACTTTTTCATACTGTTTTTTTAAAGGGTTTTTGATGAAATAAATTTAATTAAAATTAGAGATTTCTGCTGTTTTATGTATTACCCAATTCGTGGTATCTTTCTTTTTTATGCATACAAAAAAAAGAGTATATCCATTTTTTAGAAAAATCGCTATCTTTTTTTATATTTATGGGATTGTTTAAATATCATTAACAAACCATTTAGAAAAGATGACTATACAAACTCCTTTAGAAAAATTGTACCACTGGACCGCACTAAAACCTGACGATACTTTTCTGCGTCAGCCTTTCAATGGTGAATGGATTCATTTTTCCTGGAAAAAAGCGGATGATGAAATCAGAAGAATGGCTGCTTATCTGCGTTCATTGAATTTGCCACCTCAAAGTAAGGTTGCAATCATTTCTAAAAATTGTGCGCATTGGATAATGAGTGATTTAGCGATTATGATGGCCGGACATGTTTCGGTGCCTTTATATCCTACCATTCCTGCCGATCTGATTCGCTATTGTCTGGAGCATTGTGAAGCAAAAGTTGCTTTCATCGGAAAATTAGACGATTGGAAAAATCAACGTAGCGGACTTCCTGACAATGTGAAAGGAATTTCCTATCCAATGTGGACAGAAGAAGGCTATGAAAACTGGAATGATATTATAGCCAAAACGGAACCGTATAAAGAAAATTATGTTCCTGCAGGAAATGATATTTCAACTATAATATATACTTCTGGTACCACAGGTTTGCCAAAAGGTGTAGTTCATACAGTACATTCGTTTTCTTATGCGGTTTGCTGGGCATTTACCGTTTTAGAAGACCTGACCGATAAAGAACGATTCTTCTCTTATTTACCATTGTCGCATATTGCAGAAAGAATGTTAGTAGAAATGGGTGGTTTATATTCAGGAGCAACCATTTCGTTTGCAGAATCTTTAGATTTGTTTGCAGCCAATTTAAAAGACACCAAACCCACTATCTTCCTTGCTGTTCCTCGTATCTGGACAAAATTCCAAATGGGAATTTTAGGTAAGATGCCACAAAATAAATTAAATCTTTTGTTGAAAATTCCAATCATCAACAACATCATTAAGAAGAAAATAAAAGAAGGTTTAGGTTTAGATCAGGCTAAATATTTATTAACAGGTGCAGCACCGCTTCCTGTTGCTACGATGTTGTGGTTCGAAAAATTAGGTTTCATCATTTACGAAGCGTATGCTATGACAGAAAATTGTGCATACTCACACTTAAACAGAAAAGATAAAAGAAAACCAGGTTATGCCGGTGTTGCGATGCCACATTGCGATGTGAAAATTTCTGATGAAGGAGAAATTTTAGTTAAAAGTGAAGCCACTATGTTTGGCTATTACAAAGAAGATGAAAAAACAAAAGAAACTATTACGGACGATGGATTTTTGCGTACCGGTGACCAAGGAGAAATTGATACGGATGGATTCTTGAAGATAACAGGTCGTGTGAAAGATATTTTTAAAACTGATAAAGGAAAATATGTAGCACCAGCGCCTATTGAATTGGAACTTTCAAAAAACACGTACATAGAACAAGTGTGTGTAGTAGGTGCAAACTTGCCGCAAACCATGGCATTGGTGGTACTTTCTGCGGATGCTAAAAATGAAGATAAAGAAGAAGTAGCAAAAAGTCTGGAAGAAACTATGCAGGAAGTCAATAAGCTTTTTGACAAACATGAAAAAATGAAAAAAGTAGTGGTTATGCAGGAAGAATGGACAGTTGACAATAATTTGCTGACGCCTACCATGAAAGTAAAACGCAATATTCTGGAAAAAGCAAAAACACCACATTA
>DAOORG010000066.1:0-2352 GCA_035389165.1 Chitinophagales bacterium | reverse complement strand
TTTTCTCTGGCTTTCACTAAAATACCTGTTCCGGCATTCATTATAAACTGACTATCGTTCAATGCTTGCTTTTCATCTACCGGTGAATTACTCACTTTGTTCAAACCTGCTTGCACGGTAAACATAGGCGTCACTTTTTTATCTAATACGTATGCACGTACATCTGCCGTTGCTTGTATCTGCAACAATTTGTTGTTCGATACCTGTAAGCCAAAACCTTGTCCGATAAAAAAATATGGATTTACACGCACTCCAATTACCTGATAAATATTAAAATACGGTTGGTTTTGTGCAAACGTTGTTCCGATTTCTGTAATGGCAGAAAATCGTCGTTCATAAACATAACCTTCATCGTTGTTAATGATTGCTGCTTCTGTTATTTCTGTTGTGGTTGCGATGTTTGTTGGCGTTTCCACTGAACTATCTTCGGCATAAGAAGCGAAACCGATAAATAATGTTGCTGCTAGTAAGATTAATTTTTTCATTTTATTGTGTTTTAATTTTTAAATAATTAGCTGTGATTTATTATTCAGAACTTTCAAACAAAATTGAAACTTATTTTTCAAACTACTGTTAGCTGTTGTTTATGCTTAAATAGATGAATGCTTATAAAAAAGTTGTGTAAACATTATCCAATACTTTCAATTATTACTGAAAGTTTAAGTTTTAGGGAAATTTATTTGATTAACATCAAATCTGTTACTTAACTCTATCAATTTCAATAACTAAGTTGAAAAAACGACTAGATTAACAAAAGAAAAGAAGTTGTCTAACTTAAAGATATGGCACAGCAATTGTCAAGCTCATTTTTTAGAAAGAACAAAACATTTAGTATATTTATTTCTCATTGAAATACGATATGCACCTCATTACACCTTTAGAGAAATTTTATCAGTTTGAAACAGAAAAAGCGCACCAAACTTTTTTAAGACAAGCACATCATTCACAATGGATACATTTTAGCTGGAAACGTGTCGGCAACGAAGCACGCAGAATGGCTGCCTATATTCAATCACTAAAATTGCCTAAACAAAGTAAGATTGCTATATTATCAGAAAACTGTGCACACTGGATTATAGCGGATTTAGCCATTATGATGAGTGATCATATTTCTGTTCCACTTTATCCTACACTGCAAAATGATGTGGTAAAATATTGTTTAGAACACAGTGAAACAAAAATCTTGTTTGTAGGTAAAGCACCAAAATGGGATGATCAGAAAAAAGTAGTATCCAAAAATATTAAAAAAATACATTTTCCATTCTGGGAAAAAGATGGTTGTGAAAATTGGGACGATGTTATCAAAGATATAAATCCGGTCACTAAAAATTATATTCCAAAACTCAGCGATTTAGTTACGATCATATACACTTCCGGCACCACAGGTATGCCTAAAGGCGTAATGCATCATTACAAAGCTTTTGCATTTGCTGCAACGGCATTATTAGAAGAAATCAATAATTTGGGATTGCTCAGCGAACATGAACGTTTTCTGTCTTTCTTGCCACTTTCACATATTGCAGAAAGAATGCTGGTAGAAATGGGTGGCTTGTATGCAGGCGCGCCAATTTCCATTGCAGAATCAATAGAAAAAATGCCGGAAAATTTACGTGATACACAACCAACTGTTTTTCTTGCCGTGCCACTCATATGGACGCGTATGCAAAATAAAATCCTGCAGCGCTTGCCACAAAAAAGGCTGGATACCCTTTTATCCATTCCATTCTTATCGGATGTAATCAAGAAAAAAGTAAAAGAAAATGCAGGATTGTCTGCCGCGAAATTCATCATCAGTGGTGCCGCTCCAATTCCGGTGGCACTCATCAACTGGTATGAGAAACTGGGTATAGATATTTATGAAGCTTATGGGATGAGTGAGAATTGCGCTTACTCGCATGGCAACCGACCCGGACAACGAAAGGTAGGTAGTGTAGGTATTACGATGCCTGGTGCTGTCTGTAAAATTTCTGAAGAAGGCGAGATTCTGGTAAAGAGCGATTGCACGATGTTGGGTTATTATAAAGAACCGGAAAAAACCAAAGATACCATTACAGAAGATGGCTACCTGCGCACCGGTGACATGGGTGAAATTGACGAGGAAGGTTATTTAAAAATCACTGGTCGCATTAAAGAATTATTTAAAACCGATAAAGGAAAATATGTTGCACCGGCACCCATCGAATTGGAATTATCTAAAAATGTATTGATAGCACAAATCTGTGTGGTTGGCAGCAACCTGAAACAGCCGATGGCATTAATCGTTCTGGAAGAAGGCCTTGAGCTTAGCAAAGAAGAAATTGAAGAAAGTCTTTTACAAACACTTGGTGAAGTGAATGCATCTTTAGATAATCA
>DAOORG010000065.1:0-11593 GCA_035389165.1 Chitinophagales bacterium | reverse complement strand
CGGATGATACGGTGGCGAAGAATAGGCAATGCTACAGCTTGTACATCTTCCATATCAGGTGAATATTTTCCATTGATGGCTGCATGACCTTTGGCTGCCATGACCAATGCTTGCGATGCTCTCGGACCGGCGCCCCAGGCCACAAACTCATTTACTATCTTAGCAGCTTTTTCTGTGTTTGGTCTGGTTGATGATGCTAATTTCACAGCATATTCCACTACATTATCTGCAATCGGCATTCTGCGAATTAAATGCTGAAAAGCAATAATTTCTCTGGAACCAATAATTTTATGTACAGAAGCAGGACTGTCTGTAGTCGTAGCTTTTACTACCTGCAATTCCTCTTCGTAGGATGGATAATCCAACACGATATTAAACATAAAACGGTCTAATTGTGCTTCCGGTAACGGATAGGTTCCTTCTTGCTCAATCGGGTTTTGTGTAGCCAACACAAAAAACGGCAGTTCTAATTTATGTTGTTGACCGGCAGCCGTAACTTGTCGTTCCTGCATGGCTTCCAATAACGCTGATTGTGTTTTTGGCGGTGTTCTGTTGATCTCATCTGCCAAAATAATATTCGCAAAAATTGGACCTCTGTTAAATTGAAACTGACGGTTTTCATTCAGCACTTCTGCACCAATAATATCAGATGGCATTAAATCCGGTGTAAACTGCACACGTTTGAAATTCAGTTCCAAAGCATCGGAAACTGTTTTTACCAGCAAGGTTTTTGCCAAGCCGGGCACACCTACCAGCAAGCTGTGGCTATCGCAAAAAATAGACAGCAAAACATATTTCACCACATCATCTTGTCCTACGATGACTTTGCTGATTTCTTTTCTTAATTGCTGGTACGAAGCAGCTAAGCTTTGAATTCCTTCAACATCATTTGTGAATTGGCTCATAAGATATTATTTTGTTACGATGTCTCGCAAATCGTCACATTGCGCATAATCGTCGGTAATCATTAGGTAGGTTTTCTTCATATTTTTCACGAACCAACGCTGCAGCATTAATTCTTCTTTATCAGATCTTGCTGCGTTTTGCATCTTGTCGTAATCTACTTTAATATCTGCTGCATGAGGTTCTGATTTTGCTACCAACTTCACAATTCTGAATGCAGGCGTTCCGTCATCACCCTGAAACATCACAGGTGGTGAAATGCCACCAATTCCCAATGTATCCGCTAATAAATATAAATTAGGATCTATTTTATCTACTTCTAAAACAGTTCCACCTGTTTCATTATTTAAGATTGAACCACCAACACCTTTGGATGAAGCATCCTGTGAGTATTCTTTTACTGCTGCAAAAAAGGAAATTTTTCCATTTAAAATATCGTTGCGAACAGAATCCAATTTATTTTGTGCATACTCAGCATCTTTAGAGGTTGACTGCGGACGAGTAAGAATGTGTCTAACCTGAATCATATCACCACGACGTTCAATCATTTCAATGATGTGAAATCCGAATGGTGTTTCTACTAAATCACTCACTTCACCTGCTTTCAATTTAAAAGCTGCACCTTCAAATTCTTTTACATAAGTGCCACGCGGTGCCCAATCCAGCAAACCACCTTCCTGTGCAGAACCGATATCTTCTGAGTATAAATTGGCAAGCAATTCAAAATTCTCTCCTTTTCTTATTCTTTCTAAAATACCAAGCGCTTTGTCTTTAGCAGCTTTTTGTTGATCAGGTGATACTCTTGGTTTCATTACAATTTGCTGCAATTCTATAGTAGCATTAAAATAAGGCAAGCTATCTTTAGAAAGTTTATCAAAAAATGCTTTCACTTCTGAAGGTGTCACCTGCACATCTTCCAGAATTTTTCCTCGCATACGAGATGCCAGCATCTGTTCTTTAATATCTTCGCGGTAATCGTCTTTGATCTGATCTACCGTTTTGTGGTAATACTCTTCAAAAGCTTCCTGCGAACCTGCAACGCTGATAAAATAGTTGATTTTTCTGGTCAATTCATCTTCCACTTCCTCATCCGCCAATGGTAAGCTGTCGATAATTGCCTGTGTCGTAAGAATTTTATTGTACACCAATTGTTTCATCAACTGGCAACGGTTAATTTGCTCTTCTTCGCCTCTTAAACTGAGTAAGTCCAATTGATTTTCAATATCTGAACGAAGAATAATTTTATCGTTGACAATTGCATCAACTTTATCTAACAGAAATCCCTTGTAAGTTCCGGTGCTGTCCTGAGCAAATGCTGTCGGAATCGCCAACAGGAAAATAAATAATATAAACAGTTTTTGCATTGTGTAATTTAAGATGCAAATGTACAAAAATGCAAGGTAGTTTAAAACGAAATTTGCATCAAATTAGAATGATTGTTAGTAAGTTAAGGTTTTTTAACGTGCCGTTTACCTTTATTTTTTTACTAATCGCTCAAATACGTCTTTATTTACAGCAACAGGATATTTTTTCTTCAGCTCTTCCAGCCATTGTTTTTCCAAATATTCCTGATAAGCTGCTACTACATAACCGCGACATTCTTCTAATGCTCTAGATTTTTCCGGTAACGGATTTAACACTTGTGTAATCTGGTATTTTGTGCCCACTAATTTAGGCAGACTTAGGCTTTCTGTGGTGACATTCAACTTGGTTTTTGTTATATCCAGAATTTGCGAATTAACTGCATAACCTGAAATCTTAAGTGCTTTTATTTTTTCTTCTAAAGCTTCATCCGATATCGTTTTATTTTCCAGTAAGATTTTATAGATAGAAGTTGCCTGTTTGGATGTTGTTGCCGTAATTGTTCTTATCGTTGCTCTTTTTTTGAGATTAAAATCAGATGCATGTGCTTTGAAAAAAGCCGATAATCCGGTACTATCTTCAGATGCTTTGTTCCATATATTTTTTTCGGACAAGGAAAATATCATAATACCGTTTCTGTATTCATCCATTAATGATTTGTATTCCGGATTGTTTTGTTTGATATCGTTTTTATAATATTCTGTAGTGAATGTCTGAATTGTGTTTTTTATCAGTGCGTCGTTTTTATCCACTCCTGCTTTCGGATAAACCGTATAAAATGTTTCCTGAATTTTTTTTCCGAAATCATTTTCATTAAATGTCTTATTGCCTATTTGCAACAGCACATTAGCAGCAGCAGTGTCTTTATAGGTAAATGGTGCTTTTTGTGCAAGCGTAACGAGTTTATCTTTAAATAATTTTATATTACTGCTGAATTGTTTTGCAGCAAACTGGTCACTCACTTTCTGAATAAATTTATCCATTTCATATTGATAAATTGGCAATGCCGGCAGTTTTGCTTTCAATACAGGAACAGATTCTTCGTATGAAAGTGCTTTTGCTGTTTCTATACGTTTGATGATATACCAGGCTGTACTGGTTTTGAAAGGTGCTGAATACTCGCCATCTTTTAATGCATAAGCCGTTTCTTCAAACACTTTTGCATATGTATTTATTCCAAACCAATCTAGTTGACCTTTATTTGTTTTTGAAAGTTCATCTTCGCTGTAACGCTCGACCGCCTGTTCGAATGGCATATTACTTTTGAGTTGAGCATATGCTGTTCTTATAGAATCTTCCGTTATTTTTTTTGCACTTTCAGATGTATCTGCTAACGGAAAGAAACGTTTTATAATGGCTGCTTTTATTCTTGGTCGTGCCGGTCTTGTTGCATTTAATTTTAAAATATGAAATCCGGCACGCGTTTTCACAGGCGCAGAAACTTCACCAACTTTCATACTGTAAACGGCTGCTTCCATTTCCGGAAATGTCATTTGATAACTATTAAACCAGCCAACATTGCCACCTTTATCTGCAGATTGTTTGTCGCCGGAAATTTTTGCCGCTTCTTCGAATGAGGTACCTGACTTCAATTTTACTGAAGTTTCCATTGCTTTGGCAAGAGCATCTGCTTCTGATTCCTTTCCTGATGACGGAAAGAAAATATGACTGATATTAACATCGGTTTTCGAACGTTCAAATTCTTGTTTCACCAATTTTTCCAGAATGTCTTTATCTACATACGAATCCAGCAATTGCTTTTCATACATAGCTAATTCTTCTTTAAAACGATCGTTGGTATCAAGTCCCTGACTTATGGCTTCTTTTACTTTTAACCTGAAATTGACATATAAGTTAAGGTAATCTTCCAGCGATTTTCTGCTGTAATCTGCTTTGTTGGTAAAATTATTTTTTTTATAAATGTACTCAAACTCTGAAGTTTTAACTTTTGTATCTCCAACAGAAAACAAAATATTGTCTTCAGCATATATTAATACATTTGCAGAAAAAAAAGTAAAACAGAATAAAAGTAGAGCTTTTTGCATATCAATTGATTTTAAACAAATTTATTCATTTTTATCATACTTTAATACAGATAGTAAAAAGACTCTGTTTATTTAGTTAATTTTAACAAGAATTTAGAAATAGGTTTCACGCAAAGACGCAAAGTTTGCAAAGAAGATAAATGAATATAAAATTGATTTCACGCTAATGAACCTGATATGCTAGAAAAAGCAGAAACGAAATAGAAATATACAATTAGCACTTTGGGTCTTTAGTGATAAAAAACAATACAGAATGCGCAGAAAAAAAAGAAAAGAATATCCATTATTAGAAAATGTAGAAATTACAGCTATTGCTGCAGAAGGAAAAGGCCTGGCTAGAGTAGAGAATTTTGTCGTTTTTGTTGATAAAGCGATTCCTGGTGATATTATCGATGCAAAAATCGTTCAAAAAAAGAAAGATTATGCATTGGCAGAAATTACTACTTTGATTAAAACTTCGGAAAAAAGAATTCCATCATTTTGTAAACATTTCGGCACCTGTGGCGGCTGCAAATGGCAACATGTAGATTATTCGTATCAATTGACATTAAAACAGCAAGTGGTAGAAGATGCTTTTCGCAGAATTGGCAAAGTGGAGCTCAAATCTATTGAACCAATTTTGGGTTGTGAAGAAACCATTTATTACAGAAATAAACTAGAGTTCACCTTTTCCAGTCGTGTTTGGCTGACGCGCGAACAGATTGACAGCGGAGAAACATTTGACAGAAATGCACTTGGATTTCATACTTCCGGAAATTTTGCTTCTGTGCTACAAATTGACGAATGTTATTTGCAGGATGAAAAAGTAAATGCCATCAGAAATGCGGTTTATCAATTTGCTGTTAAGCATTCATATACGTTTTATAATTTAAAATTTCACGAAGGCTTATTGCGTAATTTAATTTTCAGAAGTACAACTTTAGATGAATGGATGGTGACACTTTGTGTAGCAGAAAATGACATGGAAAAAATCGAGTTAATGATGAATTTTATCAACGATAATTTTCCGTTTATTACTTCCTTAAATTATATCATTAACACTAAAAAGAATGATACTATTTATGATCAGGAGGTGATTACATTTCATGGTAAAAATCACATAATTGAGCAACTCGGTAATGTGCGATATAAAATAAGTACAAAATCCTTTTTTCAAACAAATAGCAAGCAGGCAAAACGTTTATATGATATTGTAAAAGATTTTGGAAATTTTACGAAAGATGATTTGGTGTATGATTTGTATTGCGGCACCGGAAGCATTGCACTATACATTGCAAATGACTGTAAAAAAGTGGTTGGCATCGAGCAAATTCCTGATGCGATTGTAGATGCAAACTACAATGCTGAATTAAATAAAATTGATAATTGCATTTTTCATGCAGGTACTTGCGAAGATATTTTAAAAGAAGAGTTTATTGCTACGCATTCAACACCAGATATTGTAGTGGTGGATCCACCGCGTGCAGGCTTGCATGATAAAGTAGTGAACGTTTTATTAGAAGCGGCACCGAAAAAAATCGTGTATGTAAGCTGCAATCCTGCCACGCAGGCACGCGATGTGTTATTATTTTCGGAAAGATACCAAGTTACCAAATGCCAACCTGTAGATATGTTTCCGCATACGTTTCATATTGAAAATGTGGTATTGCTCGAATTGATTGCTGATTTAAATAATTAAGTGATTTGATGAAAAAGTTGGTCATGTTTTTATTGCCATAACTTTTTTATTAAGAATAGATTTTGGAAAGAAATAAGATTATTGAAAAAATTCAATTACTATTATTTCAATAACAACTTTAATTTTTGCAGCATCAGTTGGTTGTTTTCCTGAGCAAAAGCACTTTTAATATCGCGTTTTTCATCGTTGGTTAAATGCCAGCTCATCGATGCTTTTTTACGTTTATTGGTTTGGTCGTAATTAAAGTTTAATACATTAATATCCGTTGAACTTGCATTTTCCAGATACGCTAAACTTACGTCTGAATTATAATCCTGTAACAAAATAAAATTATTGAAGATACTTCCAACCGGCGATAACAATTCAGATAAATACGTCTTCTTTTCATTCACATTAAACTCGCGTAATTTATTATCTACTCGTAAAGAAATAAATATTACACCGCTGGTATTTTCATCTATCCAGTCTTTAAACACACTGTAAAAACGAGTAGAAACAGCCAACCCTGAATTTTCACGAATACCTGCATCCATTGCTTTTATTTCCGGTGCAGTAGGTAAATAAACTGCAGGCATGATATACGGATATGTGGCATTGGTGCGCAATGCGTCAATAAAATTAAGATGTTGTGCTCCTTTATCTTTAAAAAATCGTTTATATTCTACAGCATCTGTTGACATATCATCTACATAACCTTTTGAGTTCTTTATATACGGCTTAATCAGGTATGAAATATCCTGTGGTGAGAAAAATAAAAACCGCTGATCATTAATAATGGTTGAACCAACAATCATCATCGGAATTACGGCGTCCTGTTCCGGTTTTTTATACTCATCTAGCAATTTATACATTCTGAAATCTGTATTCTCATTCAATTTTTTATTAAACATATAAGCACGATCTTTTTTATAATCACCGCCTTTGTAGTTGTATGTTTGCCATGGATAAAAAATATCGTTTGTTATGATGGATGTTGCCATTCCATTCAGCATATCTTTTCCCATATCATCTAAAAAAATAGTATCCAGATAATTAAGCTTTTCGTGCTGTTTATCGCGTAAATATAACTCTCTAAAATACGCTGCGCCAAGCATACCGCCAGATGCACCGGTCATTAGAAATGTATGATCAAAAAATTTGCCGCCTGTTTGTCGTTCTAATTCCTGCAATAAGTGAAAAGTCCAGTAAGTTGCTTTCAATCCGCCTCCTGATGTATTTACAAAAATGAGCTTCGGTTTTACTTCTCCATATTTATTCAGCATATTTCTATGCCAGTTATTCAGTATTTTTTTTGTGGAAGCGATATCAGCATCAATCATTTTTTTATTGACAGCAGCATTTACAACATCATTATTGTATGTTATTTTTTCTTTTGAATAATCTAACCCATACAACTTGTGTTTGTAAACCACCAGATCATATTGCGTGAGAATATTTAAGACTAAAAAGAAAACTATTACTACTAATGTTCGCCAGCTTCTGAACCAATAGGACAAAAAAGAGAATAGAAAAATAAACACCGAAAATCCAAGAAAAAAGGCAGATGCTGCAGGCAACCGGAATGCCGGAATATCCATTAAGTTACCGAATGCAATTAGCGTTACAATTGCCATCAGTTGAAAAATAATGGCATTTCTATGATGTTGTAATAATACTTTATCAACCAATCTTCGGTCATAAAAATCAACTTTTCGAACCAGACTGATAGTTAAAGGAAAACGCAAATAGCTTAATACCGGCCATTGTGTATGATCGTCTTTTGTAATCTGTAATTTATCCAGATTTATTTTCTTACCTATTAATGATTCTTTTGCTTTATCACTTAGTTTATTTAAAAAAGTTTCAACATCATGATTAAAGAAAACGAAGAAAAAACTGGTGAATATCACCATTAATAAATTTCCGGTTAATAAGGCAGAAACATGCAGGATAATTTTACCGGCTGGCAGCAAGGCTTCTGTATGCTGGAATTTCACCAGCTGTATAATATACGTAATGGTAAATGCCAATGGCAGCAAACTATTATTTAAACAGAACTGCACAAAAGGATTAACCAGAGAAGCTAGAAATTCGAAGCGATAACTGTTCAGCACGTAAAATGACATATTCCAAGCCATAAAAAAGCCACCCATCGTGAAGCCGACTATCAAAAAGCTCAGATAATTTACGTTGCCTAAATACTCAGGATCTAAAAACAATAATGGAATTCCATAACTGGCTCCAAACAATTGAAGCACCGATGTAAAAAGAATTATCCAGAATAATAAAACAAACAAATGCTTTTTAATGTGCAAAATCAGCAGTTGCAACGGGAAACTGTAAAAGGCATAACGCAGGTATTTTAAAACATTAGTTCGCACAGCTACAAATTACAGTAAAATAACAGCTAACTGAAAAAATTGTTATAAAAAAGTGTGCATTACTGAAACAAATAAGCACCGCAATCTGTCGGATTATTCGATCGGGAAAACCCAACTATATCGATTGCAGGAAAACCGGATGTGCTGAAATTTCTGCAGGGTGAAGTTGCTTTCAGATTAAAATCATTCTTGAAGACATCTTTAAATTGCGGATCTTCATTCTTACAATCAACAAAAACTGCCGTGTTTAAAGGTGGTTGTGTTTTAACCACACATTTTTGTAAGGATAAATTTATATCGAGTGGATTATCGCTTAAATCATCTTCAACAATTTCTTCTTCTAAAGTACCATATAGGATACAGTTTTCAAATTCAGCTGATGCTGCATCAGCAAATAAATAATTAATTTCATCCAGTTTGAAATAATCATTTATATAAAATGCAGGCTCTTTAGAATGTGAAATGTATGCACTGCTGCGTGCATAAAACGTGCAGTTTAAAAATTGATATTGTCCACCATCGTACAAGCCTACAAGGTTTTTTCCGCAATTATAAATGAGTGTATTTTCAGCATAAATTTTACCTAAAAAACCAAATAAGCCATAAAATGCATGATTATAAATCCTGGAATTTTTAATGGAAACTTCCGGAGCATTTCCAATACTCATGGATTGTAAGGCTGCGAGATTTGCTGCCGGATTATCGGATGTTTTTATATTTCCGACATTAACACCATACAGTGAATTTCGCATATTGAGATATTCGAGATTTCCGTTGCTGCCACGCAAAAAGAACAGTCCGGAATATTGTCCCGGAAAATCGTCGTAAGCACGGTCTGCCACATCTTTGTCTAAACGGACACCGCGAAACGTGACCATATGCGATGTGTCTGTACCTAAAACATTTAAATTTCCTTCGACTAACATGGCTGCTCCGCCGCCGAAATAGACATCACAACCGGCATTTATGGTCAGTGATGCACCTTGTTTTATTTGCAGAAAATTTAAAATCACATAGGGTAAGTCATCATTCCAAATTGTGTTTGTTTCTATGGAATCTCCGTTAAAAAAATGAGCATTTTGTCCATAAGCATTCAGTTGAACCTGCTGCGCAATTCCATTCGTTAAAACCTGTACGGAATCTTCTACTATAAATGGCAAGCTAGCTGCATTCGGATTTATGGTCACTTCAACAAAAACATAAATACTGTCTTTTGCAGGAATTTCAACATCGGTGAACGCCGTTCCTGCATCACCATCTACATTTATTCTGTAGGATGAAGCGGAGCCGCCAGCCAATTTTATGCTGGATATTTTTACCGGTTGTTTTAAGGTATTTTTTATGGTAAAAAATCTTGTAGTGGAACCCAGTGTGGAAAATAACGTATCAAAAGTTAAGGTATCTGTAGAAAAACTAATTCCGGAAGTCGTATTGAATTGTTCTTTTTTGCAAGCAGTAGTAAACGCAAAAAGAAAGAAAGCAGCAACAAAAACCAGTAATCGGAAAAATCGGAAATTCATAATTCAAAGATAGTTTATTTCTGATAATTTATTGCTTAGTAGTCGGACGACTTTAAGTCGTCTGACTGCTTTTAAATAATTTGTCCTTACTATACTATTATAAACTACATGCTATTGTAGCAATGCTTACTTTACAATTTACTGAAGATAGAATAGATTGAGCACAAGCTTCTAAGGTTGCACCTGTTGTCAACACGTCATCCACCAGTAAAATATGTTTATGTTCTAATGATTTTGGTTTTTTCACTGCAAACGCTTTTTCGACATTTTCCCATCGCTCAGTTCTTGATTTTCTGGTTTGCGTTTCCGTATTTATATCTCTTATCACCGCATTCGTAATTACATCTAAATTTAAAACTTCACTCATACCTTCCGCAAACAATTCCGTTTGGTTATAGCCGCGCAATTGTTGTTTTTTAGGATGCAAAGGCACCGGAATTATAGTAGTAACGTCATTCAGGTATGGAATATTTTGTAAACGTTCACCAAAAATTCGTCCAAGGTAAACTGCCAGTTCTTTTTTTTCGTTGTATTTGATATTGTGTAGGATGTTCTGCACTTTTTCTCCTTTTGTAAAAAACAATAAAGAGGTAGCAAATTCCAGATGAACTCTACCGTTAAACATCTTTTCTACAGGATTCTCTCTGAAGGATTCGAAGTTGGTAAATGGCATTTCCAATCTGCAATTAAAGCATAAATGAGCTTCACCTTTTGCCAGCGGCACATCACATGCACCGCATAATTTAGGATAAAACAAGCGATAAAAATCGAGTGGATATTCGAGTAATGTTTTCAAACTTTAAAAGTTATTCATGTCAATAATAAATTGATTCTGATAAGTATGAACATCAAAATGACGATTATTATCAAGCTCTATATTCATTTTTGAATAAGAAAGGCCACCAATACTAAATTTATTTTCATTAATAATAAAATCATCATCCCAACTTATTGTATTCATATTTATCACATATGACAATAAAGTTTCTTTATACATAACTTTCATTAAGAAATAGAGATTATTATCTACAGATAATCTGTTGTTTACTCCGTTATTATTATCAACAGAAAAACCAGATATATCTGCATTCATCGAAATTTCTTTAACATAGATACTGTCATTTAAATCAGGTGAATAATATGTGTTTAATGTCAACTTACCTCTGTATAATAACTCTGTGCCATTTCTTTCTAAATAGCCTTTAAAGGTTCCATTGCTTCCAACACTAACTTTATAATCTGTAATAATAGGCTTATTGATTGCGAAAACCGAATCTGGTGTATTATGAAATTTCAAGTTGTATAAATAATAAAACAATGTGCCAACTTCAACATTTGAATAAGTGTATTCTACATACGTTTCAGATACTGGTTCTTCCTCCTTACAAGAAGAAATACTTATAAAAAGTAAAAATAAAACAGTTAAAATTCGAGTTGTCATTTTTATGATTATTAACAAAATACTCAAATATATTAATTTGAACTGAAAAAAATAAATATTTGCAAAATTTGCTAATTTTAAAAATATAAAATATCAAAACAACTTCTTATAAAACTCAGCTACGGTTTTTACTAAATTAATTTCTGCTTCGTTGCTGCTGGCTTTCTGGTTGTATTTGGAGATAAATATTTTCTCATAACCTAATTTTCCGGCTTCTGCCACGCGCTGCTCTACTTTGTTTACTGCACGAATTTCACCGCTTAAACCAACTTCTCCGGAAAAAG
>DAOORG010000064.1:5015-11615 GCA_035389165.1 Chitinophagales bacterium | reverse complement strand
AAAAAAGCCACGACTTTCGTCGTGGCCTGGCGTTAGAATGAATTCTAAACTTGTAAATTATTGCGTTTATGCATCTATTGTAAAATCCGGTCCTGCGGTGGCAATTACAGATGGTTTCTTTTTATTGCCGGTTACTTTATCTTTTAATCTGTCGAAAATATAATAGATAGTTGGCACTACCACCAATGTTAATATTAATGAACTGGTTAAGCCGCCAACAATTACCCATGCCATAGAACGTTTAAACTCAGAACCTGGTCCGTTGGATAAGGCAATTGGCAACATACCAAAAATCATGGCAACGGTAGTCATTAAGATTGGTCTTAATCGTTCTTTGCCTGCTTCTATTAAAGCTTCTTTCAGTTCTAATCCTTGAGCTTTTAAGTGATTGGTAAAGTCGACGAGTAGAATACCGTTTTTTGCCACTAAACCCATGAGCATAATAAAACCAATGATACCGAAGATACTTAAGCTTTCCTGCGTTAACGCCAATGCAAGCATTGCTCCGATAATCGCCACCGGAATGGCAAATAATACAACTAACGGATATAAGGTGCTTTCATATAATGCTACCATGATTAAATACACTAATAAAAATCCTAAACCCATTGCAATACCTAAGCTTCCGAATGAATCACCCTGGTTTTTCTGCTCACCTAAATAATCGATAGAAACGGAAGACGGGAAACCTGCTGCATCAATTTGTTTTTTGATATCAGCCGTTACTGTTCCTGTAGGTCTTCCTGCAGATGATGCTAAAACTTGTTTAGAGTTTAAACGGTTATAACGCTCCAGTACCGCTTGTCCTTGTATTTCGCTTACTGTCGCCACATCACCTAAACGAATAGTGGCACCGGTTGGAGTTTGAATGGTCGTATTTTCCAAATTAGAGATGTCTTTTCTGTCGCCTTTATCATACATAATATTAATGGCATATTCTTCGCCATTGTCTTTAAATTTTGACTGATCATTTCCTCTGAATGCCAATTGAATGGCGTTTCCGATGGTTGGAATATTCAATCCCATTTTTGCAATCTTATCTCTGTTTAATGCAATTTGTAATTCTGTTTTGGTTGATTTTGTACTGTATTCCACATAATCAGTTCCCGGTGTTTTCTTAATGATGTCGTATACTTTTTTTGCATACGTGGATACTTCATCCATACTTGCACTCATGATTACGATTTGTATTTGCGGTTGGTTTCCACCGGTAATACTTGCAGGTTTAATAGAAAAGGTAATGCCCGGAATACTATCTAAACGTTGACGAATACTTGCGCCTACTTCATCTGTGGATCGTTTTCGGTCTAATTTATTGACTAACGAAACCGTCATATCTGCCTGATTTGGCGACAGAATCGCACCACCCATTTGTGTGGCTACTGAACCTACATTGGTAAATACTTTTGTTACTTCCGGATATTCTAAAATAATATCTTCTATTTGTTTGGTAACTCTGTTGGTTTGTTGTAAAGTAGCCTGCGGATCTAATTCCATAATTAAATTAAATTCACCACGGTCGCCGCTGCCTGCAAACGAACTGCCAATAAAACCTGACATACCCAAGTAACCAACGCCACCAAATAAACCCAGTACAATCAATAGTAATATAATTTTGTGACCTAAAACCCAGTGTAAAATTCTGCCGTAAGCTTCTATTAATTTGTTTATTTGGTTTTCAAACCAGATGTTGATTTTTCCCCAAAGAGAGTTTGGATTCAGTACTTCTATTTTTCCCCAACGTGATGCTAATAACGGCGTTAAGGTAAAGGATACGAATAAACTCATTAAAGTAGAAAATACGACGACGAGTGCAAACTCTCGCAAGATATTTCCGATTAAACCGCCAGCCATTGCTAAGGGCACGAATACTACGACGTCAACTAAAGTAATTGCCAACGCGGTAAATCCAATTTCGCTTCTGCCATCAATTGCTGCCGTTACTTTATCTTTTCCCATTTCTAAATGGCGGAAAATATTTTCCAGTACTACGATACTGTCATCTACCAGAATACCTACAACAAGTGACAGTGCGAGCAAGGTCATCAGGTTGAGTGAAAATCCCATTAAATACATCAGGATGAAGGTTGGTATCATGGCTGATGGCAATGAAATTAAAATGAACATGGAACTTCTGAAACTGTGTAAGAATATCAACATCACAAAAGCAACAATGATAACAGCTAAAAATAAATCGTGTGTAACAGCAGTTGCCGCTTCCATCGTGTAAGTAGATTGGTCAATTGCAACTTCGTACTTGAATCCTTTAGAAGCATATTGTTTTACAATGGTATCCAGTTTTGCTTTGACGTTATGGCTCACCTCAACGGCATTTGCATCAGATTGTTTGGATATTTCGATACCAAGTCCGACTCTTCCGTTGATTCTATTGATGGTTGATGGAATAGCAGTAGCATCCGTAACGCTGGCAACATCAGCTAGTTTTATTTTACTGCCGTTTTTATTTTCTCTGATAATAAGATTTCTTAAATCTTCAACCGTTCCGAGTTTTGCATCTAAACGAATGGTGTATCGGTTGTCTGCATTTTCAATGTTTCCGGCAGGATAGGACATGTTTCCTGCAGCAATCATTTGGGTAACCTGTGCCGTAGAAAGGTTATATGCCTGTAGCTTTTCGTTATCAATTTTTACTTCAATTTCACGTTCACTTCCACCAATGAGTCGTACCTGTCCAACGCCTTCTACATTGGAAATAATAGGTTTAATGGTTTGTTCGACCAGATCATATAATTCGGTTTCGCCGATATCTGCAAATGTTGTAAGACGCAAAACAGGTATTTCGCTGGAACTGAATTTGCTGATAATTGGATTGTCTACACCATCCGGCAAATCATTCAGAATCTGATTTATTTTTCGTTCAGCATCTGATTGCGCAGTGGTAGAATTGATATTGTCTTTCAGCTGTACTACAACCACAGAAACATTTTCCTGTGAAGATGAAGAAACGACATCTACACCTTCAATAGAAGAAACGGCATCTTCAATCTTTTTGGTAACATTATTCTGAACTTCTTCAGATGATGCACCTTTATAAATAGTTTGAATAGAAATAATAGGTGCTTCAAATTTCGGCAATAAATTATAGCTTAATAAACTATAGCCAAAGAACCCGAATATAATCAATGTAACAAAAATCACACTGATTAATAACGGACGTTTTATCGCAATTTCGGTAATAGACATTGACTTAGTTTTTAGAATTTACAATTTGAATTTTGCTTTTTTCGGATAAGTTAATCTGACCCGAAGTCACTACTTTTTCGCCAGGTGTTAAGCCGCTTCTTACCACAATATTTTGTCCGACTTCTTCACCGATTTCAATTTTTCTGATGGCAATATTATTTCCGTTCACCACATATACATATGGATTCTTAACGCCTTCCACTAGGGCGATTTTTGGAATTTGTAAAGCATCTGTTGGTTTCTTAAAACTGAATTTCACATTTACATACGTGCCTGCTTTGTATCCGCTGTTCGGGATTTCCACTTCTACCCTGTAATTGTGATTTTCATCGCCTTTTGGTGCAATATATTTTATGACTCCTTTCGTAAGTTTTCCCGGAAATACAGAAGACGTGATTTGCGCAGGTTGACCGATTTTTAAGTCGTAAATATTGCTTTCGCTCACATAAACGATTGCCTTCAAAACAGAAATATCCATAATGGTTGCTAATGGCGAACCCGGATTTGCAAACTCACCGGCGTTGGCATTTTTTTGAACTACAATACCGCTGATAGGCGCGTAAATATTATTATCTGCAATTTGTTGCTGGTAATTTTCTTTTTGGATTTTGGTGGTTTCTAAATTATAATTTAAATCATTAATTGCATTTGCAGGTGCAGCATCGCCGGCAATTAAATCTTCTGTTCGTTTAATATCAGATTCAAGTTTTTTAATAGTTGCCTCTGATGACTTGATGCCGATTTCACGCTGCTTGGAGTCAATTTTTCCTATGAGTTGACCTTTAGAAACATGGCTTCCAATTTCTATATTAAAACTTGCTAACTTACCAGGTTGTGTAGCCGTGATGATACCGCTTTTGTTGATGTCTAAAACAGCAGGTAATGCATAATCCGTGCTTACCGGTAAGTAATTGGCATCAAACGTAGTTACGGCAACAGGCACATTGCTTCTGTCAACCGGCATGGCATTCTTATCAATTTCTTTTTTGTTCTGTGTGAGTTTGTATACCATTCCTCCAACTAATAAAAGTGCAATGATACCGACGATAATGTTATTTTTCATGTGTTTGATTTAGTTTTTTTTAATTGGAGCACATGGAATTCGCAAACGCAATTTTACTAGCTTTACGAATCTTTATGCTTATTTTATAATGGTTGTTTTCGATTTTAATCTTTTCTAAAACTAAAAAATTCAGAAAAGCGTATAGATATTTATTTATAGATATTTAGATTATTGTTCGATTTATCTGCTTCGATTTTTGATTGTAAATATTTTATCAAAGAAGTCATGTAGTTTTGTTCCGCTTCTTTGTAGGAATAGTCTGCACTCATCCAGTCAGTATATGAAATAATGCCTTTCTGATATTGCAAGGTGGTTACATCGAGTACATTTTTGGCCAACGCAATATTTTCTTTATTAAGAATTAAACTTTGTTCAGCATTTTTCATACTTGTTTTAGCGTTCAGCATTTGCAGTTTCAAACCATCTTCTTTTAATAACATATCTTCTTTCAGATTGGCGATATTTAGTTTCGCCATTTTGACAGAGCTGGAAGTTCGTAGACCATCAAAAATTGGAATATCTAACTTGAAACCTATAGTAGCAAATTGAGTCCAACGCGTAAAAGATTGAGAAAATTCATTGCCAAATGCCAGTCCACCGTATTTTGCATAAAAACTAAATTGAGGATAATAAGCAGCTTTAGTACGTTTTAATAATATTTCCTGTAAGTTAATATTTTTGCGCATTAACTGCATTTCTATCTTATTTTTGATATTGCCTGTGTCAACATAATTGTCTGCATCAACAATTTCTTTTGAGTAATTGGTGTCGATGGCAATTGATGAATCCATAGGCATACCAATATTGTACTTTAAGTTATTAATCGCAACTTCTTTATTAGAAGATAAAATCTGTTGTTGAACTGTAATATTATTGTAGTTTACCTGTACTTTATCTACATCAATTTTCCTAATAACACCTTTGTCGTATTGCAATTGTAATATTGGTAATGTTTTGCGCAAACGTTCTTCATTCTGTTTCAGTAAATCTTCATTTTCATTGATTAAATAGACATTATAATAGGCAACAATAGTATTGTATACAACATCTTCTTCTGTTTTTATCTTTTTTGTTTTTGCAATGTCATAGCCAGGTTTTATGGCTTTGATTCCTTGGATATATGACCAGTTGAATAACATTTGGTCTAGTTGAATACCAGCAAGCGTGTTGTACTGATTGCCAAATTGAACTACCTGTTCCGGTGAGGTAAAAGAACCAAACGTTAAAGCAGGAATCACACTGGATTGTAAAATCAGATTGTCATCCCATTTTAGTTGAGCATTCACCTGAGGCATGTAGGCAGATTGACCTTCGCGTTTTCTGGCATACGCTGTCTCAACATCATTAGCAGCCATTTTTATACTGCGATGATTTTTTAACGCATAATCTATACATTGTGATAAAGTATAGGTGGTTTGTGCGAATGAGCTTGCGTCCGATAAAATGCTCATGGCAATAATTAAAATAATATTTCTCAAGTGTTTCATTTGATTGGTTATAGTTTTAGCTTTTTAATTAATTTTTCAAATAATTCAATTCCTTTCGGTGTGGCTATTGCGTAGAAGTTATATTTCAGTACTTCCAGATAAAAATCTGATGGTTTATGTGTTTTTCCATCTGCTTGAAGTGGTAGAAAAGATAAATTAAGTTGTAACATTGTCACCATATCTACATTTATATCCTTACGGTATAAACCTTGTTCTATTCCTTTTCTCAAATTATTGGCAATGTTTTTCTTGGCAAAAATATCTCGATGCTGTTCTATCATCAGCCAGCTTTCCGGATAAAATTTCATTAAATCCTGAATAATGGACGGATGAAACATCTGTAATTCTGCATGTATGTGTGCAGCAATCAGTAAAAGTTCTTCAATGGCATTTTCTGTGTTTTCTGAAATAGCTAAGATGGCTTTTTCATCACATCTTAAATCATATTCCACACAAAATTTTACCAAATCTGCTTTGTTGTCAATTTCTTTATAAAGTGTTTTTTTGGAAATGCCCAGTTCTTTCGCCAAATCATCCATCGTAGTGTTGCGTACACCGATAGAGTAGAATAAATTGCGTGCTTTCTCAAATATTTTACCAGAGATGCAATTTTCCGATTTACTGATATTTTCGACGTTGTTGGTCATGTTCGACTGCAAAAGTACCAAGTATAAACGCAGGAAACTCAAAAAGGTTTTAAAGTTTCCGAGAAGATAGCGTTAAGTAAACATTAATAAGTTGTAGATTTGTAGTACAAAGAGATATTATGAAAGCATTGGTATTGAAAGAACAAAGTTTCCAGCTGGAAGAAGTAGAAAACCCCATATTACAGAAAGATCAGGCATT
>DAOORG010000064.1:2183-4915 GCA_035389165.1 Chitinophagales bacterium | reverse complement strand
GTAAAACCGGACTACCTGACAAGCGAACAAGCTGCTGCATTGCCGCTGGCAGGTGTAACTGCTTATAATGCGTTATTTAATAAAGGAAATGTTAAACATGGTATGAATGTGCTGATTTCCGGTGTTGGTGGTGGTGTGGCTCAGTTTGCATTCCTTTTTGCAAACGCAGTGGGTGCTAATGTATATGTAACTTCAAGCAAAGAAAATGTAATACAGAAATGTAAAGATTTAGGTGCAAAAGGCGGTGCAAATTACAGCGAAAAAGATGCCATTAAACAGCTTTCAAAAGCAGTTGGTGGTTTTGATGTAATTATTGACAGTGCCTGCGGTGATGGAATGAATGATCTAATTGCAGCGTTAAATCCAGGTGGCAAGTTTGTGTTTTATGGCGCCACACGTGGCTTGCCGAAAGAATTAAATATGCGTGCCATTTTTTGGAGTCATCTGCAATTATTGGGTTCTACAATGGGCAGCGATGAAGATTTCAGTAAAATGATAGCCTTATGCAACGAACATCAGGTAATACCCATCATAGATAAGACATTCAGTCTTACTGATGCTGTGCTTGCTTTCGACAGAATGAAAAACGGAGAGCAGTTTGGTAAGATTATTGTTAAGGTATAATTTAAAATTTTAAAACAAAAACACAATAAAATGGATTTACAACAACTTTTAGGTGGTTCACTCGGACAGGAAGCAACACAGTTAATCAGCCAGCAATTAGGTATTGACGCTAATCAGGCACAAAGCGCAGTTAATTTGGCATTGCCCACTATTTTAAGTGCTTTAAACAGAAATGCTTCTACAGAAGATGGTGCAGCTGCCTTGACAAATGCCATTGCAAACGATCATAACGGCAGTGGATTAGGCGATTTAACCGGTTTAGCACAAAGTGCCTTAGGTGGCGATGGTGCATCCATATTAAAACATATTTTAGGTGGTGCAGAACAAAATGTGGCTACTGCTGTATCTCAAAATGCAGGTATTGGCAGCGGACAAGCATCGCAAATTTTACAAATCCTTGCACCACTTGTATTGAATGCTTTAGGAAATAAATCACAGCAAACCGGTGGTGGAATTAATATTGGAAATATTGCAGGTATTTTAAGCAATTTTGTTGGCAATCAACAACAGCAACAAGCACCGCAACAAAATGATTTAATCTCACAATTGTTAGACAGAGATAAAGATGGCAGTGTCGTGGACGATGTAGTTGGCATGCTCGGTAACTTATTTAAAAAATAGATTTTAAGAAGAATTTATAGAATTAGAAAAGCCACTCTTTTTAGAGTGGCTTTAGTTTTTAACTTTTCTAAAATTTTAAACTTTAGAAAAGTTTTACTTTATATTTGTACTATGCACGAAGAAATACTAAAAGAATTATTCAAACAATATTTCAACGAAGATTGTACAACTATTATTCAATTACCACAAGCCGGTTCAGACAGAATTTATTTTCGTTTAATGAGTACTGCAAATGCTGCGATAGGAACGTATGGAAAAGATACAAAAGAGAACGAAACGTTTATTCATCATACCAAACATTTTCATCAAAAATTTATAACGGTTCCGCAGATTTATTGTGCAAGTGAAAACAAACAATATTACTTACAGCAAGATTTAGGCGATACGTCTTTATATTCAATTATTAAAAGCGAAGGCATTACGGAAAATGTAAAAAAACACTTGAAAGAAGTATTGCAGCAATTGGCTTATTTGCAAATTCGCGGTGCAGAACATTTTAATTTTGAAACCTGTTATCCGATTCAGGAATTTAACAGAAGCTCTATGTTCTGGGACTTGAATTCGTTTAAATATTATTTTGCACGTGTGGCAAGAGCGCATTTCAGTGAAATAGATTTAAATGACGATTTTCACAAGTTGTGCAACTATTTACTCGAAGAGCCGAATCAGTATTTTATGTTCAGAGATTGCCAATCGCGCAATGTAATGATACATCAGGATAAACCCTATTTTATCGATTATCAAGGTGGCAGAAAAGGACCATTACAGTACGATGCTGCTTCTTTATTGTGGCAGGCAGGCGCAAAAATTCCATATTCAGTAAGAGAAGAATTATTTGATTATTATACACAAAAAGTAGCTGCTTTAATTTTAATTGACAAAGAAGATTTTAAAGAACGTTATTATGCATTTGTCCTTATTAGAATGCTGCAAGTATTGGGCGCGTACGGGTTTCGCGGATTAATAGAAAAACGCAGTCATTTTATTGAAAGCATTATACCGGCACTGGAAAATGTAAAATGGTTTTTGGAGAACATAAAATTAAAAATTGAATTGCCTGAGTTGACAAATGTATTGCAGCAGTTAATTGTTTCAGATGCTTTTAAAATGGAAAAATTTGACGGTTCTGCAAAGCCTTTAAAAATTGATGTCAACAGCTTTTCCTTTAAAAGGGCGATACCTGATGACACTTCAGGAAATGGCGGTGGTTTTGTGTTTGATTGCAGAGGTATTTTAAATCCGGGAAGATTTGAACCTTACAAACAGTTGCACGGCAAAGACAAACCGGTAATTGAATTTTTAGAAACGAAAACAAAGGTGAAAGACTTTCTGGAAAATATTTATAAAATAATAGACATCAATATTCAAGATTATTTAGCAAGAGATTTTGAGCATTTGCAAATTAATTTTGGCTGTACAGGCGGACAGCACCGCAGCGTATATTGCGCAGAACAAACGGCAAAATACATCAAAGAGAAATACAATAT
>DAOORG010000064.1:0-2083 GCA_035389165.1 Chitinophagales bacterium | reverse complement strand
ATAGAAATTTCGGACGAAACAAATGAAATATTAGAGACAGGCGGTGGTCTGCTAAAAGCGCAACATTTTTTTGATGACGGAAAGCCATTTGTATTATGTAATGCAGACGTGTTTACCAATATCGATCTCACTGATTTTTATAAGTACCATCAGGAAAATAAGGCAATTGCTACTTTAGCTGTTAGAAATAGAAAATCATCGCGCTATTTGTTGTTTGACGATAACGATATATTGTTTGGCTGGGAAAATGTAAAATCAAATGAAGTAAAAATTCCCAGAAAAATTCCAGCAGAAATAAAAGCAAAATTAAAGGATTTCGAAACCTATCCTTTGCACGAATTTGCGTTCAGCGGCTATCATATTATTTCACCGGAAATTTTTAAGCACAACCAACGAGATGGTAAATTTTCTATGATAGATTGGTATTTAGATATCTGCAATCAGCACACAATAAAAGCCTATCATCACGATAATGATGTGTGGATAGATATCGGTTCTCCTGAAGAATTACAGAAAGCAAATGAAGCTTTTTTGAAGCTTTAAATTCTCTATTTTGTTATAGCATACGTGAACTTCGCAAGCATCGGTCGGTGATCGGATAAAGGAAGTCCTTCCGAATCGTAAAATTCATCACCGTCTAATTTGTATACAGTTGGTGTTAATGTAATGCTGGAACTGCTTCTGTAATAAATTTTATCTACTACTTCACAAGTTGCATTGGTTGCATTCGGCGCGCAATCCATCAGCGAATTGTCGTCCTGCAAAGGCAATACATCGTTTCTCAATAATTCCACCCAAACATTTTTCAATCCTCTGTTGTCCACTTCGCGGATATTATCACCGGAACGCGTATATCTGCAGTTAAAATCACCCATTAGTATAATGGCATTTCCTGCAGAATTTGCATCGATATAAGCACACAATTGTAAAATATTATTTCTTCTGGCAGCTAAATCAGCCGCCGCACTTCCTGCATTACAATGCACATTGTACAAGTCTATATATGCATCTTCGTTAAACCGCAATCTGCAATACGAAAATCCTTTTGGTGTCAGACAATCTGTGCCATTGCATTGATTCCATTTTATTCTTTTAAAGTCAACAAAAGGAATAGTCGAAACCGTATTCAAGCCATCACCAAAAACAGTATTTGCAACAAATTTACTTTTGTAAGGCAACGTAATATTTTTGTACAAAATATCGTGATAGGCAAAATCTTCCTGTATGTTAACGACGTTGTAGGCATTCAACAATGGGCCAATTAAAGGCATATGTTTGGTCGGAAATTGATCTGCGTTGATACCTGTGGCAAACCGGCAACATTATAGGTCAATGCGCTGATTTCTCCGTTATCAGGCATATCCGGATAAGGCGAGTACGTGACTCTTCCACAGGATATGGTGAAAAGAAAGGAGCAAATTAAAAAGAAATTTCTGAATGATTGCTGCATAAGAATGGTGTGTGTATATAAATATAACCATCTTTTTTAATACGAAAAAGAAATGCAGAAAATTTGGAAAATTTATTTTTTGATTAAAACCATCCTTAGCTTTTCAGGGCCACAGCTGGTCGTCATATATCCATCCAGATAATTTTTCTTTTTGTACGGATTTCTAAATATCTGAAAAGTACCGTTGCCAAAGCACCATTGCAATCCTCTTGGCAACAAATCGTAGTAAATCAGCTTTACTTGTTCTATGTAGATGCTCTTGTTTTCGTAATCAATTAATCCGTTCACACTGTATTTTGCTTTATAAATATCTGTCTGATAACGATATTGAATAGACATTTCGCCAACCATTTCGCCGGCTTCATTATCGCTGGAAATAAATAGCGTAACAGGCAATCCTTTGCCATTGTCAACGTCACTGGTATTAGATAACATGATTCCTTTCCAAGTGCCTTCGTATAAAGAAGTTTGTGCAAATGCACTTATTGTAAACAGGCTAAAAAATAATATGATGGTGTATTTTCTGATATTCTTTTTTTTAAACTGCGGCAATCGCCTTTCTAAGTAAGTTATTCATATCAATTTTAGCGCCAACAATTTTCTCAATGTCAGCAATGGCGATTCTGTCTTGTT
>DAOORG010000063.1:0-11652 GCA_035389165.1 Chitinophagales bacterium | reverse complement strand
TAAAACATAACATTCAATTTACAATTTGAGGATTATTTTTGTTAGGATAAAATTTACGTTTTTAATCGTTTATGCAAGTTGAAAAAAACATCCTCTACTTTTGTTGTTCAGATAGCTGGTGCTGAGCATCTTAAATTCGCAGAAGATTTGTGCAAATTGTACGAAGATTCTGCTAAAAAACGCGGTACAGGTATTGCCAAACGCGATCCTGAATACATCAAAGAGAAAATACTTCAGGAAAAAGGTATTATTGCTATTACAGCTGATAACCATATTGCAGGTTTTTGTTATATAGAAACCTGGGAAGGGAAAAACTATGTTGCCAATTCGGGTTTAATTGTCAAAGAAGAATTCCGTCATCACGGGTTAGCCAAAAAGATTAAGAAATTTGTATTTGAACACACGCGCAAAAAATTTCCGCAGGCAAAGATATTTGGTATCACGACCAGCCTTGCAGTCATGAAACTCAATTCTGATTTAGGTTATAAACCGGTCACCTTTTCTGAGCTCACTCAGGATGATGCCTTTTGGAGTGGTTGTAAAAGCTGTATCAATTATGATGTACTCACCAGAACCGGCAGAAAAAATTGTTTGTGCACCGGTATGCTTTTCGACCCGAAAGATGAAAAGAAAAAGGAATTTGCTAAAGTGAAAAAAGTTGAAAAGAAAATTCCGGCAAAATTAAAAACACCAAAAGCGCAACGCATCAAAGTGGTAAAAACAGCCGGAAAAAGCAAAGCAAATAAAAAATAAACTATGAAGAATAATAAAGTGGTTTTAGCATACAGCGGTGGTTTGGATACCTCGTATTGTGTGAAATATCTGACAGAAGAAAAAGGCCTTGATGTTTATGCCATTACAGTAAACACAGGCGGTTTTAGTGAGGCACAACTAAAAGCTATAGAACTTAGAGCGAAAGAAATGGGTGTGAAAGAATTTGTGGTGCGTGATGTGGTGAAAGACTATTACGATAAATGCATAAAATATCTGATTTTCGGTAACGTTTTAAAAAACAATACTTATCCGCTTTCAGTAAGTGCAGAACGTGTATTTCAGGCAATTGCTGTGGCAGAATATGCAAAAGAAATTGGTGCCGGTGCAATAGCGCACGGAAGCACCGGTGCCGGAAATGATCAGGTGCGTTTTGACATGGTATTTAACATCGTGATGCCTGAAGCAACTATCATTACACCAATCAGAGACCATAAATTATCGCGTGAAGAAGAGATCGAATACCTGAAAAAACATGGTGTAGAAATTGACGCAAAAAAAGCGGCTTACTCCATTAACCAGGGAATTTGGGGCACCAGCGTAGGCGGCAAAGAAACGCTGACTTCTAGATATTCGTTGCCGGAAACTGCCTATCCAACTCAACTCCAAAAAAGCGAAAGTGGTGATGAAATAGAATGTGCAATCGAATTTAAAAATGGCGAACCTGTTTCTTTAAATGGTCAAAAATATAATCATCCAACAGAAATAATCATTGAACTAAATAAATTGGCTGGTTCTTATGCTATTGGCAGAGATATTCATGTTGGCGATACAATTATTGGCATTAAAGGCCGCGTAGGTTTTGAAGCTGCAGCGCCGCTTATCATTATAAAAGCACATCATTTACTGGAAAAACATACGTTGACAAAACAGCAGTTATTCTGGAAAGACCAATTGAGTAATGTATATGGCAGCAATTTGCATGAAGGTTTGTTTTATGAGCCGCTGATGCGTGATTTAGAAGCATTTTTAAGCAATTCGCAGGAACATGTAAGCGGAAAAGTATTTATTAAACTGCTTCCGTATCGATTTGAATTAATCGGTATCGAATCTCCATATGATTTAATGAGTAATAAATTTGGCAGCTACGGCGAAATGAACACTGCCTGGACTGGCGATGATGTGAAAGGTTTTGCTAAAATATTTTCAAATCAGATGATGATCTGGAAGAAAGTGAAAGCAGCAAATGAAGAAGATTAATTATTTTTTTGTCTGATGACTCTTGTCGTATTTTGAACGTATTCGACTAAGCGTTTCCGGTGTCATACCTAAATAATTGGCAATATCTTTCAACGGAACCCGATTGGCAATTTCGCCATATTGCAGAATAAATTCGTGATATCTTTCTTCAGAGCTCAGTGATTTGAATGAAAATAAGCGTTCTACATAACCGGAATGGAAGGCTTCCATCATAATTCTGTAAACCCTTTCAATGGCATGTTCTCTTTTACAAAGTTCTTCCAGATTGCTGTATTTTATACGCAGTAAGACAACTTCTTCAACAGATTCGTAGATATGTGTACCTGGTTTTTTAGTTAAATGGGTGAAATTTCCGCCAAAAAGACCGCCTTCTTTTTCAAAACGCTCAATAACCATCTTATCATTTTTGTAATAATAAACCCTTATAACACCCTTAAAAATAAAGTAAAAGTAATCGGCAATAATACCTTCTTCGATAACGGCATGGTTTTTTTTGTACGAAACTAATTCAAATAAATCCATTAAAGGATCTAATTGAGCAGACTCGACACCTACTGTCGTAATCAGCATATTCCGTAAAAGTTCCTTGGCCTGGGTTTCCTGTAAACTATCCGCGTGTTTTGTCATTTCTATAATGGTTGCAAATGTAATTAAATTTATTTAGCAACACATCAAATAAAATTGCTTAAAATCAATTAATTCTCTTTTTTTTGTTCTCTTTGGCTCTTATTCTGCTCAATGTTTCAGAAGTAATACCTAAATAATCTGCTACATATTTCAATGGAATTCTGTGTACAAAATCGCCATAATGTTTTTGAAACAGGTGATATTTTTCATCTGCAGGCAAACCTTTCAGATGGTGTACTCTTTCAACATATTTTACATAATATTGTTCAATTACTTTACGTGCAGCACTTTCAATTTCGTGATTGTGTTTAAATAATGTTTCGAGCTTATCGTATTTGGCTCTAAGCATTGAGACATCTTCAATAGATTCATAAATATCAAATCCAGGTTTTTGCATAATATGACTATAAAGATTACCGATAAATGTTCCTTCTTCTGCAAACCAATCTATCAGCTCTTTACCTGAACTGTGATAATAAATTTTAACGATACCTTTTGTTACAAAATACACATAGCTGGTTATTTCGCCTTCTTTAATAATTTGAGTATTTTTATCATACTCAACCAATTCAAAAGCATCTAGTATTTTTTTTATATTTTCTTCAGAAATATCTGTGATACCACGAATAACTTCTGCTAAATAATCTTTTGATGATTTTGCTGTTGGTTTTTGAGTTCGTGTTGCCATATTTTATGGTTCTGGTTTAGGTAAAAATACTATTTATTTAACTGACATATGTCAATTAATGTATAATTTTGACTTTTTTTTTGTGAATAAATTTCAGGTTAATTATGCTCAGAAAACAACTTTCAGAAGCTTTAGTTCTCTGAATTTTAATATTTAGAACGCAATCTGCTTAATGTTTCCTTTTGTATACCCAAAAAAGTAGCAATGTGTTTTAGCGGTACTCTGTTCAGCAAATCACTGTGATCTTTTATAAACAACTGGTAACGTTCTTCCGCAGATAGGAAAAGTACATCGTATGTTTTTTTCATAAAAGCACAATAATATTTTTCTACGAGAATTCGACCAAGGTGTTCCAACGAATGATATTTTGCATAATATTTTTCAAGCTCCGCATACTTTAATTTTAAAACTATTGTCTCTTCAAAAGCTTCATAATTGCTGTAATTTTTCTGTCCTGTTATGATGGAATATGCACCGATAACAATATTATTCTCGGTTACAAATAGATTTGTAATTTCTTTCCCTTCTTTTTCATAATAAACACGAACAAGTCCTTTGCAAATAAAATAAATGGAATCAGAAAATCCACCGGCTCTGTAAATCAGTTTATTTTTTGGAAAAACAACGACTTCAAATTCTTCTATCAACTCATTTACAGGTGTAATATCCGTTTTTGTAACAATACTTAAAAAGTAAGACCTAAGACAATCTTTATACTCTTTTGCCGTATTGAATTTCTCACTCATTTGTCAGGATAACTGTTTTGCTCTTAATCTGCTTAACGTTTCCTGCGTTACACCTAAGAAAGATGCTATGTATCTGAGTGGAACTCTGTTTAATAAATCGTACTGGTCTTTTATAAACAAATTATAACGTTCATCGGCAGACAGGAATAATACGTCGAAAGTTTTTTTCATGAATGCACCATAATATGTTTCAATAATTTTTCTTCCAAGATGCTCTAATGAATGGTATTTGTTGTAAAAAGATTCCAGAACAGAATATTTAATTTTTAAAACAAAAGTGTCTTCCAGTGTTTCATAATTACTATAGTTTTTTTCACCGGTTAAGATAGAATAGGTTGCAGCAAACATCATATTTTCTTTTATGAACCAGTTTGTGATTTCCTTTTCTTCTTTTATATAATAAATGCGCACCAAGCCTTCGTAAACAAAATATACAGTGTCTGAATGATTACCAGCTTCCAGCAACATTTCTTTTTTAGAAAATTTATCCTCGGTAAATTGCACAATCAATTCTTCCAATTCGTTTAAGTTGGTATCTGGTGCTAAACGCAATAAATAATCCTTTAACAGATTACGTGCATCCTCAATTTTAACGGTGGTTTTTTTCATTTCTGTATGTGTTGTTTTGTTCTTAATCTGCTTAATGTTTCAGGAGTCACACCTAAATGTGATGCAACAAATTTCAACGGCACTCTATTCGTAATAGCAGCACGTTCTTTCATAAATACATCGTATCGTTCTTCTGCCGATAAAAATAATCTATTAAAATTTTCCAGTAAAAAAGAAGCGTAATATGCTTCTACCATTTTTCTTCCTAAGTGTTCTATTGGATGATATTTTTTAGATAAGGATTCTATAATTTCATAATCTGCTGCCAGGCAAATTGTATTTTCCATTGCAACATGATAGTCTATATTTGGCAATTTAGTAAAAAGGGTATATCCATTTATAAAAAAGGAATTTTCTTCTTTAAAATCAGAAGTAATTTCTTTTTCTTCTGCTGAATAATAGATTCTTACAAGACCACTCACAATGAAATAGAGTTTATTGTCTTTTGAATCAGGTGAAATAATAACTGATTTTTTAGGGAAAATTTCGAGTACAAAATGGCTTAAAAATTCATCTAACTGAGATGCAGGCAGCTCAGAAAAATGAGTAATCACCTCTCCTAATCTGTTGCGATAAGAATCTAAATCGTGTGTATATTTCATGTCGTACAGCTAATCAGTACAACAATATACTAAATCTCTTGATTAAAATCAAATTTTTCTAAGTAATCTGCTACTTTTTTTACAAACATACCACCTAACTTACCATCTACCACACGATGGTCATAGGTGTGCGACAGATACATCATATGTCTAATGGCGATAACATCCTGTCCGTCTACCTCAATAACAACTGGTTTTTTTGTGATGGAACCAACTGCCATAATGGCTACCTGCGGCTGGTTGATAATCGGAGTTCCGATAATATTTCCAAATGTTCCGATATTGGAAATCGTGTATGTTCCATCCATCACATCGTCAGGTTGTAATGAATTGGTACGTGCTTTTACAACGATATCATTCATTGCTTTAGCAATACCTAATAAACTTTTCTGATCGGCATTTTTCACCACCGGAACTATTAAGTTTCCATTTGGAAGTGCCGTTGCAATTCCAATATTTATATCTTTCTTTTTAAGAATTTTATCACCATCCACACTCACATTAATCATAGGGAAATCTTTTATTGCCTTGGTAATTGCTTCTGCAAAAATTGGCATAAAAGACAGACTGAAGCCTTCCCGTTTCTGAAAGGCAGTTTTATTTTTTTCTCGCCAGCGAACAATGTTTGTCACATCACATTCTACAAAAGAAGAAACGTGCGCAGCTGTTTTTCTGGAGTTGGTCATGTGTTGCGAAATTAATTTTCGCATTCTGTCCATTTCAATAATTTCGATATTCGAATTGTGGTCGATAGTCGTTGACTTAAGGTCATTCGTTTTCTCTGTAGATTTCTCTACTTTAATTTCTGTCGGTTCTGCCTTTTTATTTTGAGTAGTTTGAACAATGGATTGCGGACTACTTTTCTTCAACTCAACGTAAGCTAAAATATCTTCTTTAGTAACACGATTTTCTGCACCGGTTCCATTTATTGTTTCTAACTCTTGCATAGAAACATTTTCCACTTGAGCTATGTTCAATACTAAAGGTGAATAATATTTGTTGGAAGCTGATTGCTGACTTTTTTCTAATTCATATTTTTGATTTGATATTTGTGGTTGCTCTGTATTCATTGCAACAGTAGATGAAATTGTTGGAGTTACTTGATTAATTTCCGGTTCTGGTGTAGATATCTCTTTTTCTGTTTTACTATCAGCAGTTTTCTCAACTTTTACTTCTTCTGTTTCTGATGAAGTTTTTTTCTTTTCTGATATATATTGCGCCGGTGCGTCACCTTCTACTTCTATAATGGCCAATGGCTCACCAACACCAACAGCAACATTCACGTCGTAAAGAATCTTTTTAAGGACACCACTAACCGGACTTGGCACTTCAGAATCCACTTTATCGGTAGCTACTTCTAAAATTACATCGTGTTCATTTACTTTATCGCCAACATTTTTATGCCAGGTTAATATTGTTGCTTCAATTACACTTTCGCCCATTTTTGGCATTAGTAAATTATATTCAGCCATTGTATTTAATAATTAGATTTGAGATACAAGATACAAGAGTTCAAATAAATTTTCAGTCTTTTAACTGATTAAGTAGAAATTTTCTGGTCATCACCAAAGCCACCACAGCCGCTAATTGTATATTTCTGTCTCTGTGGTTAGTGAAACTCAACTTTTTAACAATTGTTTTTTCTTTATTTCCTATGCCAATTACCACCGTACCAACCGGTTTTTCCGGTGTACCACCTGTAGGTCCGGCAACTCCGGAAATTGCTACGGCTATATCAACGTTTAAATGCTTTAATGCACCGGCTACCATTTCTGAAACCGTTTGTTCGCTTACTGCGCCAAAGGATGTTAATGTTTCTTCTTTAACACCTAAAAAATGCTGTTTAATTTCATTTGAATATGCAATAACACTTCCTTTAAAATAGGCTGAGCTTCCGGGAATGGATGTAATTAAATGTGCAAGATACCCACCGGTACAACTTTCTGCTGTGCCAATGGTCAGATTTTTCTCCAGCAATAATTCACCGATTTTCTGTTCCAATAAATCATTTCCAAAGCCATAAATATGCTCTTCAATACAGGATACTACTTCATTTTTGGCATTTTCTAAAACAGCATTGAGTTCTTCTGAATCTTCTCCTTTTATAGTTAAACGCAAGCGAACTTTGCCAATATTAGGCAAATAAGCTAATTTAATTCTTGGATCTTTATTTTTTTCGAAGTCTATCAATCTGTCTGCCAATTGTGTTTCACCAACACCAGCTGTCTGAATATTACAGTGAAAAATATATGGTAAGGTGTACGTACTTTTTAAATAAGGCACCACATCATCTATTATCATATCTTTCATCTCATACGGCACACCTGGCATAGAAACAATCGTTTTACCATCTTTAGAAAAAATCATTCCTGCAGCTGTACCGTTTTTATTTTGTATCACTTTGCAAACATCCGGCAAATAGGCAACTCTTTTAGTAGATTCATTAATGAGTCTTTTCCGCAATGCAAAAATCCGTTCAATATTCTGGTAGGCACTTTCATTAAAAACCAGGTTGCCTCCAAAATAATCACACAATACATCTTTTGTAATATCATCAGATGTTGGCCCCAAACCACCGGTAATTAAAACTACCTGAGAAGTTTTTAATGCATTCTCCAAACAAGATATAATATCATTTTTTTCGTCGCTTAAGGATATATGATGAATAACATCTATACCTATTTCATTCATTTTTTGAGACATCCAATGCGCATTGGTATTCAGGGTCTGTCCTATTAGCAATTCATCGCCTATACTAAGTATGGTACATTTCATTATTTCCTAATTAATCGTTATTATTGAGCAAGAATTATTACACAAATAAAACAATTTAAAATGAAAAAGTTTTTCGCCATCTGTTTAATTTCCGTATTTACTTTCGGATGTACCACTCAACAAATTCAAGACACTGTTAGTGCCGTTTTGGGCACCAGTATGGGCGACCCAACTGAACAGGAAGCAGGACAAGGTCTTAAAGATGCTTTAGGTGTTGGTATAACAAAAGGAATGGGATTGCTTTCTGCCACAGATGGCTTTTTAGGCAATGATTTAGTGAAAATTCCCTGGCCGGAACAAGCTACACAAGTTAAAGATGCAATGTTGAAATTAGGCATGCAAAAACAAGTAGATAATGTAACTACATCCTTAAACCGAGCGGCTGAAAAAGCATCTGGAGTAGCTATAGATGTCTTTTTACAAGTATTAAAGCAAATGACAGTAACAGATGCCATTCAAATTATTACCGGTGGAAACGGAGCAGGAACAGCCTATTTGAAAAAAGCAAGCACTTCGATTTTAACGGAAAAATTCAGACCAATTGTAGATCAGTCATTAGGTCAGGTAAATGCAACGAAATATTGGGGTGATGCAACAACTGTTTACAATAAGATTCCGTTTGTAAAACCTGTGAACACAGATTTGACAGGATTTGTTACAGAAAAAGCGTTGGAAGGTGTTTTTAAAATGGTGGAAAAAGAAGAAAATAATATCAGAGCCAATCCATTGGCAAGAACCACAGAGTTATTAAAAAAAGTATTCAGCTTTGCAGACAGAAAGAAATAGTATCGCTTTTTATCATTTTTTGTATTAATTTTATTTATGGTTTTGAATGCAAGAGAAGAGTTACGTCAGATAATTGAAAATTTACCTGAAAGTGAAGTGGAAAAAGTATTGAATATTTTAAAACAAAAAAATACTTCCGAAAAATTTATCAGCGATAATTTATTAGATGAAATAAAATATATCATGAATAAACACGATAGTCTATTGAAAAGATTAGCGCTATGATTTCAGTAGAAGAAGTAATAGCCATTCACAATTTAGCAATTGAAAGATTTGGAGGTAAAAGTAATATTCGTGATATTTCATTATTAGAATCAGCACTCAACAGACCATTCGCTACGTTTGATGGTGTTGACCTTTATTCAACTACATTAGAAAAAGCTGCTGCTGTATGTGAAAGTATAATAAAGAACCATCCGTTTCATGATGGAAATAAGCGAATAGGCTTTCTTGTATTAATTGTAATTCTCTCTAAAAATAAAATAGACATTTCAGCTAATGAAGATGACATCTACGATTTTATAATAGCTATCGCTGAAGGCAAACTTGAATACGAAGCTATAGTTGAATGGCTTAAAAATAATACTGTTCATTTGTATAAATAAATTTCCAAATAAACCATGTCAAGAAAACCGCAACAAGGACCACTTCAAGGAATTCGAATTTTAGATTTGAGCAGGTTGCTACCGGGTCCGCTGGCAACACAAATGCTGGCCGATCTTGGTGCCGAAGTCATTAAAATTGAAGATCCAAAAGCTCCTGATTATAACCGTTTCTTTCCACCGATGAAAGGTTCTCAGTCATTGAATTATATCAGCATCAACAGAAGTAAATTATCCATCACCTTAGATTTAAAATCGGAAGAAGGTAAACGAAAATTCTTTGAATTGGTCAAAACTGCAGATATCGTTGTAGACTCTTTTCGTCCTGGTGTATTACAAAAAATGGGCATTGATTACGATGCTGCAAAACAGCATAATGAAAAAATTATTTATGTTGCCGTTACTGGCTATGGATATTCCGGTGCTTATAAAGAAAAAGCCGGACATGATATGAATTATCTGGGATATTCCGGAATTCTTGGATTAACCGGTGACAAAGAAAAGCCGGTCATTCCTGCTTGTCAGGTAGCCGATGTAGCTGGTGGAAGTTATCCTGCTGTTGTTGCCTGTTTATCTGCATTATGGGCAAGAGAACGCACCGGCAAAGGTCAGTTTGTGGATGTTGCTATGACTGATTGTGTAATGCCATTGTTATCTATGCAATTTGGTGAGTCATTAAATACAAACATCAGACATCAGCGTGGCGAACCCATGCTAAGTGGCGGAATGGCAAATTATCATTTATACAAATGTAAAGATGACAAGTGGATTGCTCTAGGTTCTTTAGAACCTAAATTCTGGCAAGGTGTCTGTGTTTTAATAGGCAAACCTGACTGGGGTCCACGCATGATGCCAATACCGGATGAAGTGGAAAAATTAAAAAAAGATTTACAAGATATTTTTATCACAAAAACCCGTGATGAATGGGTGGAAGCTGCAGCTCCTTTAGATGTCTGCCTGACTCCTATTCTGGAATTAGAAGAAGTAGAAAAAGACATCCATTTAAATGAACGGGAAATGTTTTTTGAAGTGGAACATGCAGATTACGGAAAAGTGAAAGGAATTAATCAACCTTTTAAATTTTCTGAGACACCGGCAAAACCAAGCTGGGCTGCTCCATTAATGGGTGAAGACAATGCATTACTGAATGATTTATAATTTTTGAATTTTACACTATGCAAAAGATTTCTATTCTACTTTTTTCTCTTGTCATCTTTATAAATATTTCCTGTAAAAAAGGCTGTATAGAAGGTGAACAAGGACTACCACTTGAAAACACTAACTGGAATCTCTATTTTAAAAACAACAGTACGTTTACATTTTTTGCTGAATCACAATTATACTTTAATGCAAATAAAGAAGTGGTAAATTACAGAAGTGCAGATACCATTAACGGAAATTGGGAATCATCCAATTCAGATGTTACACTTACTTTCAGTAATGGTGATATTTACAACGGTACAGCAATTACATCAGATAGTATTTCCGGTACATTAACGGCATCCGGAAATAATGGCATCTGGTATGCCACAAAAAGATAGAAATAAAAAAAACGTACGCGATAGTATCACGTACGTTTTCGAAAACTGTCGAGGTAATCAATTTTAATTCAACTGAATTAAAACTCGTGTATTTTAGTCTGCTTTGACAAATCTGCGTACAGCACTTCCTTCTTTTGAGTAAAATTGCACCATATACATTCCTGCAGATAAATCATTCATATTTACATTCAACTCGTTAACACCTTTTTCCAATGTGTAAGATTGTTGTTTGGCTAAATTACCATCCATATTAAAGACTTTAACCTGTACATTTAAAGGATCTGTGCATTTCACGCTTACCAATGAGCTATTGTTAGCTTGATTAGGCATGAATTCACTTATTGTAATTTTATCGTTCGACTTGTACAAAGCTGCAATATTTGTTGGTGCAGAAACTGCATTATCAGCAAATAAATCACTTTGAGCGTTTGCAGTTGAGAATAATGCTACGAAAAGCATTGAAAACAGGATTTTGGTAAGAGGTTTCATGACTAAGGTTTTAAATGTTAACGATTAAATTTAAACATCTAATGAACCGAATCTACTATAAAACGAACTGACTGACTTAAAAAAGTGTATTAATAAAATTGCATTTAAAAAGGGTCATCAGGTTTGTTTCTAAAAATAAATAAGGGTTCAAAAGGTTTTTACAATACAATATTACCAAATTAAAATCAATTTGTCAAGTCTTTTGCAAGTTTTTTT
>DAOORG010000062.1:0-11772 GCA_035389165.1 Chitinophagales bacterium | reverse complement strand
ATATGCCTTACAAAGAGAAAGAAATAGAGAAAATGTACTTTACCATCAGTGAAGTGGCAAAGCAGTTTAATGTGGCTGCGTCGTTGATACGATTTTGGGAAACGGAATTTGAAATACTGAAACCCAGAAAAACTACGAAAGGCAATCGGTTGTATTCTAAAAAAGATATTGAGAATTTCAGGCTGATTTATCATTTAGTGAAAGAAAAAGGCTATACGCTTGATGGTGCTAAAAAGAAACTAAAAGAAGGTGTTGGTGCTGGAGAAAACAATCCAACTAATAATGCAGAAATTGTATCGCACCTGAAAAATATTCGTAAATTTTTAGAAACAATGTATAACGAATTATAATGAAGTTACTTACGAACCATAAAAAGCTATTAGTTTCTGGTTGCATATTCTTTTTATTGGCCGCTTGTCAACAAAACAATAACAAAGCTACAATTGAAAATGCATCACCTTATTTTTCTAATTTTTTTACCGGAAATGAAGATGCTGTACTTCGTGGAATTCAGTTTAACAGTACGCCAGATGAATTGAAAAAGCTGGAGAAAGCAAAGCTTTATGAATCCACACCGGATCACCTGTTTTATGAATTTTCTTATCCTAAAGATTCGACTACATTTTCTGAATATGCCAATATTCAGTATTTTTTTAATGAAAATAATCAGCTGGATATCATTACCGCAGAAATTTATTTGAATGATTCCACACAGGAACAACAGTTGAAAAACAACCTGATTGAATATTACAATCAACGATTTGGAAACCCTGAAAAAGATGAACAAGATCATGAAGTGTGGACTGGTTATTTTACAGATGCTACGCTTGATAAAAAGATATCTTACTCGGTTGCAATAAAAGAAATCAATGGTGAATTTGGCATCGGTATTGAATATGTTCGTCAGTAAAAAATGGAATGCTTCAACTAAACTTCTCTCCTTTTCCGGTTTTATATACAGAACGACTCGTATTGCGCGCTGCTACATTGCAAGATGCAGATGCGCTAAGTAGTATAAGAAGTGATGCAAGAGTAAATCAATTTTTAGATCGTCCGAAGCAACTGTCAATAGCAGAAGCAGCAAACCGAATACGTAGAATAGAAAACGAAATCAAAAATGCTGAATGTATTGAATGGATACTGCAATACAAAGAAGATGCTTATATGTTAGGCAGTATTTGCTATTGGAATATTGTTCCGGAAAAAGATAAAGCAGAAATTGGTTATGAAATGCATTCGAAGCATTTTGGAAATGGCATTATGCAGGAAGCAATTCAATGTATTATTGATTATGGTTTTAACGTTATGCAGTTAAAAACGATAGAAGCATTTCCGTTAGCTACAAATAGTAAATCCATCCGACTGCTTGAAAAGAATAATTTTGTAAGAGATTATACTATTGAACAATATAATTTATCTGAAAAAGAAAAAAGAACAACAGCTGTTTATGTGCTGAATAAAATAGTATAATACAATAATTGAGTTGTATTATGATTCTTATAAAACAAACAGCCGGAAATAATTCCGGCTGTTCATTTTTACATGCTATAGTTTAGTTCATAAAAAAATGCTGTAATGCATATTCAACGACTTAACGCCTTTGAATAAGCGCACATTTTTGTCTCTTCTTAATATTATCTTTTTAGTTGTTTTAAAAGATGAGATAAAAAGTACCAGCAATAATAGCATGAATGCTGAAAAAATAAAAAATAACATGGGCGGGTTTTTATGTTACTTAAATATGTGCAATATTTTCGTAATGCGCAACTAGTTGACTTACTTCTTGATGCAAGTCAATTAGAAAGAGACAAAACAAAGAATTGTGATTATATTCTTAATTACAAGTCGGCTTTTAAACCACAATATTGAATAGGCTTATTTTTACAACCTGTATCTATTTACCTTTTCTCCAGGCACCAGTTTCCTTTGGACTATTTACGATTTCTTCTAATTGCTGCTGTGTTATGAATTGTGCGCTGTAAGTACCACCATTATTAATTATCTGACCATAAAAAGCTCTGATATGGTTTCTGCTGCCTTTTAGTAAATTATTGTATACAAACGTAATATCCTGATTATCCACGTCGTCCAGTAAGTTTTGCAAATCAAAAATATCCAGATCTTCGATGGTTGCTCCAACGTTTAGTGCGTCTAACAAACTATTATTTCCGGTTGACACTAATTGATTGTACAACCTTTGTAACGTAGTATCATTAAAAACACCAGTTCCATTTCCGGAAGCTGAATCTGCCAAATCATATTTTGCAAGCAAAGCAGCCACTGCTTCCAAATGTGTTTGTTCGCTACTTGAAATATTGTTAAAGATCATCATTCCCCATTTATTATATAACGCAGTATATACATCATGCGCCAATTTTTCTTCTTCGCGCATTAAGACTAGCCCTTTTAATTCTGCATCACTAAGTGCTTCTTTAGGCAGTGCGGCAATTTGTTCTTTTAGCGTATTTCCATGTTGTCCGTTGTCTTTATTGCAACTCATAGTCAAAACAGCAACGAATACTGCGATGAAAGTGGTGAATGACGTTTTCATATCTTATTTTTTAATAAATTTATACAGGAATTTGCCAATGAGTGGTAACATTTGTTACACCTAAACTTTTTTAATAAAAACATGAAGATTATAGAATTATCAGAAAGACCGGATTTATTGAAAGCAGCCGTTCAGTATTTTTGGACGTGCTGGGGCAACGAAACGAATTTTATATTTTATGAAGATTGCATCCTTCATTCTTTAAAACCGGAAAAAAGTTTGCCCAAATTTTATGTATTGCTGGAAGATGACAAGATCATTGGTTCTTATGCCTTATTAACCAATGACATTATTAGCAGACAAGATTTAATGCCCTGGTTTGCATGCTTGTTTGTCAATGAAGATAAACGCAATGAAGGATTGAGCGAACTATTGTTAGCGCATGGCTTAAAAGAAGCCAATCTAAAAGGATTTCCAATGCTTTACCTGAGTACTGATTTGGAAGGTTTTTATGAAAAGAAAGGATGGATTTTTTTTGGCGATGGTTATGGTGTAAGTGGTGGTTATAATAAAATATATGCAAAACAAACTACTCGACAAACCTAACATTAAAAATGTGTACAATATGTGTATTGCTCATTATCAGCAGTGTGCATAAACATATGCAAAAGTATGTGCAAAACAATCAGCAGAAAAAGTGGCGGAATTCCTAAATACAGACTAAGTTTACTGTACGTTATTTGAATGCCGAACAAGTGAGAGAAATGGAAGAGCTAAACATTGTAACAGATGTGAAACTTCCGGCTGTGGAATAGTGTCAAAACTATTTTTTCAGACACGAAAGGCAATCAAAGTAATTAGAATACGCAGAATAAACTCTTTAAAAAGAATGAAACTGCAAATTTGGAAGACAAGGTTTTACGACTTTGTCTTTTTTTTTGTTTTCAGCTCAACACATTCCGATTTTCAGTTTCTTACAGCTTCAATGCTTATTCAGTATAGAAATTATGTAATCTCTTCCAAATATTCTACAACTATTATAAGAAGGAAAATTTCACCTTTGTTGGATATAATTAAATTACTTAAATCATCAAATTATGTCCGATAAAACAGTCACCATTGACATTAAGAAAAATAAATCTTTGCTGCAAAACGATATTACTTCTACAACAGAACAAACCACACAACAGGAAAAGCATCATAAAAAGCTTAGAAATAAAATAGGCGTTTGTATGGATCACCACAATGCAAATTTTATTTGCTACACCAACAATCCTACAGAAACTACAACTGTAGAATCTGATTTTACAAATGAAATGAAAGCAGATGCTTTAGGAAAAAGTGAAAACATCATGCACAACAAAGAACAACAGCAATTAAAAGATTATTTCAAAAAAATTATTGCCGTGCTAAAAAACTACGATGAAATATTGTTGTTTGGTCCGACAGATGCCAAAACAGAATTAGCCAATATTTTATCAGAGAATCATTATTTTGATAAAATTGAAATAAATGTAATGCCAACTGATAAGATGAATGAAAACCAACAGCATGCCTATGTACATTCCTATTTTTCTACTAAATAAATTTCAAATTAATTTAATCATCGTCTATAATAAACTTAATGAAAATGCCAAAAAGGAAAAATAAACCGAGTGCAGTTTCTCCAGGCACAATGGTAGAACAAAAAACATTTCAGGATTTCAACAATCGAAAACCATCTTTATCTGACCCAAACGAAACGGAAAGCAAAGAGAACATTGAAAACACTAATACAAAAGGAAAATCCAAATATAAACTGTCAGATAAAGATAGTACAAAACCGGTATCCACCACGATCAATAAACGCACTAATCGTTTATAAAAGCAGTTTAATTAACATTATAAATACTACTTTTAATGTTGATTTAAATGACTTGCCCTTTCCAAACATTATAAAATATGGCAGTATTAAAAAGAACACTTGGTCTTACAGAATGTGTGTTTTTTGGAGTAGGTTCCATTTTAGGTGCAGGCATTTACACACTTATCGGCAACGTAGCAGGCTTATCAGGTAATTTTATCTGGCTTTCATTTTTAATTGCTGCAGTTTCTGCATTGTTCACGGCCTTCTCTTACGCAGAATTGAGTGCAGCATTTCCAAAAGCAGGTGGTGAATATGAATATGCAAAGAAAGCATTTGGAAAAAAAACAGGCATTTTCTTAGGACTAACCATTTCATTAAATGGCATCATCAGCGGTGCAACGGTTGCCATAGGTTTTGCCGGTTATTTAACCGGACTTACAGACATTAATTTACTGTTGGGTGCTATAGGAATAATTGTACTGGTTTATGGCGTAAATGCATTAGGTATCAGAGAGTCATCACTAGTTAATATCATATTTACACTTATTGAAGCTGGCGGTTTGTTTTTTGTGATATATGTGGCGTTTCCTTACATCGGTAAAGTAAATTATGTAGATGCACCAACCGAAGGTTTCCACGGAATTTTGGCGGCATCTGCCCTTGCATTTTTTGCCTATATCGGCTTTGAAGAAATTGTAAAACTGGCAGAGGAAACTAAATCACCGGAAAAGAATATTCCGCGTGCTTTGTTTATTGCAAGTGCAATTGTGATGGTGCTTTATAGTTTGGTAGCCATTAGTGCTGTAAGTGTGCTACCCTATCAGGAATTGGGAAAATCATCCAGCCCGTTAGCTGATATTATAGGAAAAGATTATGGCAAAACCGGCGTAATTATTATTTCTGTAATTGCCTTATTTGCTACAACAAACACCATTTTATCCAATATGCTGGGAAGCTCCAGAGTATTACTCAATATGTCCAAAGAAACAAAAGCTCTAAATTTTTTATCCTTCGTTTCACCGAAACGCAAAACACCTTTAGCAGCATTAACATTCATTCTATTGCTGATGGCAGGCTTTGCTTTTATCGGAAATATAGAAACCATTGCACGTATTGCAACTATATTTATTTTCATAACCTTCATTGTGGTAAACCTTTCAGTAATTATTTTGCGCATTCGCGAAAAAGAAATACCAAGACCCTATCGCATTCCGATTAATATTAAAAATATTCCGGTAATAAGTGTACTAGGCATTATAACTACGCTGATTCTGTTGGGTTATACAATTTTCAGTCTGGTGAAGTAATTTCTAACATATAAATGCGTTTAAATTACATTTACTAAGCCTATTTGATTCTTTTTAAATGCTTCTATAAAAAAGTAAAACCAAATTAAAACACAACTGCAATACATTCATTGTAAACCAAACAGAAATCAACAGAAAAAATACTCTAAACCATCATCTACTGCTTAAAAATCATACCTTCTGTAAGGAATGCTCCAGCGCAAATTCAAATTCAGGAAATGTGTTTGCAGATTACGTGCCATATCTTCGCTTTTCTTTTTGCGATACACATAAGTTAAATCTACAAAAATATTATGCCAAGGCTCGTAGGTAGCCACAAAATCTACATAGAATGTTTTTGCATTAACACCTTGTCCTGTGGTATTACCAAATTCGCGTTCAAACGTTCCGTATACTTTGTATGGATTGCCGCCCCAATTTGTCGTATCGTTGTCCTCACCTTTGTTGTCATAAATAAAACGACTCGATAAAAACAATTTCTGAATCGGTTGGTATTTCACCTGAAAAATGATTTCTTTAAAATTTGCACCTAACGGATGCGCCAACGGTTGGTTATAATGCGTCCAGGAAGTGATGGTATCATAATGAGAATAAGTATACGGACGTGCAATATTTGCTTCCAATTGTAAATCCAGATGGTCAACGCCAAATGCATCGATATATTTAACACCTAACTGTGCTGCGAACTTATTTCCCCACCATTTACGCGGATGGAATAAGCTGTAAATCTTGCTTTTGCCTGGCGTACTGAATTCCTTACTGAAATTAAATTCATCCAATAACAGTTGTCCGTAAATCTGAACATGTTTCGGAATATTCACCTTGAAATCAAAACCAATAAATGCATTATCAGGAGAACCCAATGCCTGTTCAATGGAACGGTAAAAAATAACAGGATTCAGGTATTGCAGCTCAAAGGTATTTTCTCTTCGAAACATTACACTTTCAAACACACCGATATTTACGTTTTTCGTAACATTAATACTCAGGTGATGCATAGCCATATATTTCTTAGTCAGCAAACGGTCACCACCGCGTGGATAATACTTAGTCAGCTCAGCAAAAATATTCTGGTAATTGAATTTCCAAACATTCGTATTCAATTTCAGGAATAAATAATTTGCACCAAAATCAGACAGGAACATAGAACGTATACCATCGCCGATAAAATTATTATCATAGCCAAACTGCATATGAAAATGCTTGGATGGTGTAATGGTTACATAGCCTTTTGCCAGAAAATAATCGTATCCGCCACGTTTGTATTCTTTCCAGTAACCGGCTCCTGGTGGTGTTTGCGTACGTCTGATATAATCCTGCACATAATTCGGGAAATTCCCTTGTTCGGATAAAAACAACGCATAAAAACCAAAAATATCATCTACTTGTCCGCGAATCTCAAATCCTTTAGACGTAACATATTTAAACTTATCTTTTTTAGTGGCTTCATCCGTCAATGAACCACCCAAACGTATTTGTATAGCAGGATTTACAGCAAAAGCAAAATGAGGCACCTTTGCACTGATGAAATGTGCCGGATGTTTCCATAAAAACTTCAGTTTCGGATTTTCCGTCATTTCAGTATGGAAATCATCAAACTCAAAATTATCTTTATAAATATAGTCAATATTTTCCTTGTCCATTTTGGTTAAATCATCCACATCCATATCACTCAGCGAATCCAGTCCGTTAATGTAATCAATCGACATTTTACGGTCGAATGGTTTATTGGAAGTATGAAATTCTTTTACAAGACCGGTTTTAATTTCCAGGCGTTGCAGGTAATGGTTTACCTCTGAACCCATCGGAATAAAGGTTCCCTGTGCTGATATTAAAAATGGTAAAAGAACAATAGAATAAGTTATAAGCAGTTTTCTCATTTTCCGGATGCATTAATAGACGGTAAATATAATGAAATGGGTTTAAAATAAAACATTTTTACCAAACAGCATCTTGATAACTTTCAGTATAAACTATGCGGTGGTTTTGTATATTTGGTTATCTATCACTAAAAGCAAGTATATGTCAGAAAACAAAAAGGCATCGGTCAGTTATCAAATCGCCATCATTGGAGTTTTATTTTTTATTTTCGGATTTATTACCTGGGCGAATGGCTCACTGATTCCCTATTTAAAAATAGCCTGCGAACTTAGCAGCACACAATCTTATTATGTGGCTTCTGCCTTTTTTGCCGCTTATTTTATAATGGCTATTCCTTCTTCATTAATCTTAAAAAAGACAGGATTTAAAAATGGAATGTCTCTCGGCTTATTTGTGATGGCTCTTGGTGCTTTGTTGTTTATTCCGGCAGCACAAACAAGAACGTATAATTTATTTTTATTGGGATTATTTATTATCGGAACAGGATTAGCATTATTACAAACTGCTGCTAATCCGTTTGTAACCGTTTTAGGACCGATTGAAAGTGCCGCACAGCGTATTTCAATAATGGGAATTTGTAATAAAATAGCCGGAATTTGTGCCATTTATGTTTTAGGCTCCATCACCTTAAAAGATGCAGATGGAATTCAGGCTAAACTTTTAACATTAACAGGTGCAGCCAAAGCAACAGAACTGGATGCTCTGGCAGCAAGAGTAATTCAACCATATATGATATTGGCGAGTATACTTGCTGTTTTGGCGGTAATAATTTATTTCATTAAAATGCCGGAAGTGCATGAAGAAGAAACCAATGTGGACTCTGAATTGTCAAAATCAAAAAGCAGTATTTTTCAGTTTCCACATTTATTACTTGGAGCATTGGCAATTTTCTTTTATGTTGGAGTAGAAGTTATTAGTTATGATACATTTGCTGGTTTTGGTGAGCATCTAGGATATAAGCTGGATGTTGCCAGAAATTTTGCCACCTACACCGGTTATGCACTGCTTGCTGGTTATATTTTTAATATAGTTGCTATTCCGAGTTTTATATCTCAACAAAAAGCGATGTTTTGGCTAACTATTCTTAGTATGGTACTTGTTATTCTGTCTGTATTTACAACCGGAAAAACCGCGGTGGTTTGCTTTATGTTATTGGGCTTTTCCAATGCCATTATGTGGCCAGCCATCTGGCCGCTTGCTATAGACGGATTAGGAAAGTTTACAAAACTAGGCTCAGCATTATTAATTATGGGTATCGTTGGAGGTGCTATTTTACCACCTTTGTATGGTAAAATATCTGAGTTGATCAACAACAAGCAAATGGCGTATCTAATAATGATTCCAGCTTATTTATTTATCCTATATTATGCAATGGTTGGTCATAAAGTTGGAAGAGAAAAAGTATAATTTTGCCTGTACTATGCAATATCTAATTAAAAACGGAACAGTTATCAATGAAGGAAAAATTGAACAACTGGATATATTAATCGACAATAACCTGATTTCTAAAATCGGAAAAGATATTTCTGCTGCATCTGCAACCGTTATTGATGCAAGCAACAGCTACATCATTCCTGGAATCATTGACGATCAGGTACATTTTCGCGAACCAGGTTTAACGCATAAAGCCAATATTTACAACGAAAGCAAAGCAGCAGTTGCCGGTGGCGTTACTTCATTTATGGAGCAACCCAATACCAAACCGGCAGCCTTAACACAGGAATTACTGGAAGAGAAATATCAGATTGCCGCTCAAACTTCGCTGGCCAATTATACCTTTTTCATGGGAACGTCTAACGACAACTATGACGAAGTGATGCGCACAGATTTCAGCAAAGTAGGTGCGCTGAAAATCTTCATGGGCTCTTCTACCGGTAATATGCTGGTAGATGATGAACATGTTTTGAACAGGATTTTTGCGAATATAAATGGAATTGTGGTTACGCACTGCGAAGACGAACAAACCATTAAAGAAAACACCGAACACTACAAAAAACTTTTCGGCGAAAATATTCCGATGAATTACCATCCGGTTATCCGCGATGATGAAGCTTGTTATATTTCTTCAAAACTTGCCACGGATTTAGCCCTAAAGCATAACACGCGGTTGCATGTATTCCATATAAGTACTGAAAAAGAACTGGCACTTTTCAGAAATGATATTCCATTAAAAGAAAAGCGCATCACTTCCGAAGTTTGTGTGCATCATCTGTATTTTGACGAACACGATTATGCAAGATTAGGCAGTAAAATAAAATGCAATCCTGCTATTAAATATAAGAGCGATAAAGAGGCTTTGCTAACTGCATTATTAGACAATCGTTTAGATGTTGTAGCTACTGACCATGCACCACATACTTTGGAAGAAAAATCCAATGCGTATTTTCTGGCACCATCCGGTTTGCCTTTGGTGCAGCATAGTTTAAACCTGATGCTGGAATTTTATTACGAAGGAAAAATAACGCTGGAGAAAATAGTAGAAAAAATGTGCCACGCACCTGCAGATTGTTTTCGTGTGCAACAACGTGGTTACATTCGGGAAGGTTATTTTGCAGATATTGCCATTGTTGATTTAAAAACCAGTTATACCGTATCTAAAGAAAATATTTTATACAAGTGCAACTGGAGTCCGTTGGAACAACAAACTTTCAAAGGCAAGGTAACGCATACCTTTGTGAACGGACAATTAATATACAACAACGGTATTTTTAATGAAAGTAAAAATGGAGAACGGTTGCTATTTACAACACCTTAAATCCACAAGGACTTTTACCAATTGAAAAAAATCACTTCACAGATTAGAAGAATAAAAAAAGACGATATCGCTATCGTCTTTTCGTTAAATTAATAACTAACCAGTCTTTAGAAAAAATCATTTCGTTGTTTCTCAACAGCTTTTCATAGTTTTATGATTTTTGTCAACGTAAATTTAAGTTTCTCTTTTAATACTCAATATATTAATTAGTATACGGTTGCTTTTAGTGAGTATTCGGTAAAAAAAGACAGAAAAAATCTTGTTTATTCTGTTATTTTTGATCTATGAATACAAATTTCAAAAAAGGATTTCATTCCATTTGCGTTAAAGATCCGGTGATTGATGGTCTATCTGCACATGTTCCGCCTATTTATGCAACGTCTACATTTACGTATGAAGACTTGGATGCGGCTTTTGATTTTTTTAAAAGCGGAGGAAAGAATAAAGATGTATATACTTACTCGCGATTAGGAAATCCAACGGTGCGTTTTGTGGCAGATAAAATTGCAGCGCTCGAATCTTTTGGTATTGAAAATGAAGATGAACCATATTTGGGAATGTTGTTTGCATCCGGTATGGCAGCCATTGCAGCCTCTATAATGGCAAACGTTAAAGCCGGTGATAAAATTATTACACAGGGAAATTTATACGGCACCACCAATGAACTGATGGTTTCTTTGTTAAAAGATTTTGGCGTGGAAACCATCTATGCTGATTTAAAGGATTTAAATTTTGTGGAAGATGCCATTATCAATGATGAAACTATAAAATTACTTTATATCGAAACACCGGCAAATCCTACGCTGGCTTGTTATGACTTAGACGGACTGGCTGCCATTGCTCAAAACTTAGGAATCAAAACGGTGGTGGACAATACCTTTGCCACACCTTATGTGCAGCAACCTTTAAAGTTTGGAATAGATATGGTGGTACATTCTTCCACCAAGTTTTTGAATGGACACGGCACCGGCACTTCCGGTGTGTTGGTAGGCAAAATGAATGAGGCTACCTATAAAAAAGTATATGGCATTCAGAAAATGCTGGGTGCTATCTGTTCTCCTTTTGAAGCATTTTTATTGAACAATGGTGTTAAAACCTTGCCGTTGCGTATGGAACAGCATCAAAAAAATGCTAAAGCGCTGGCTACGTTTTTAGCGCAACATCCTAAAGTATCAAAAGTAAATTATCTTGGGTTAGAAACGCATGAAGATCACTTGATGGCTAAAGATCAAATGAATGGTTTTTGTGGTATGCTAAGCTTTGAACTTCGCGACGGACTGGAAGCCGGTATGCAATTTCAACGCAATATAAAATTCTGCACACTCACCGCTTCTTTAGGTACTGCAGATACGTTGGTAACGCACTCTGCATCTACCAGCCATGTGAATGTGCCTAAAGAACAACGCCTGCAATTTGGCATTACCGACGGATTGATTCGTGTTTCCGTTGGTTTGGAAAACATAGAAGATATTATTGCAGATTTTGAACAAGC